>CAMHPM010000051.1 GCA_946187025.1 uncultured Prevotellaceae bacterium | reverse complement strand
CATATCGACCAAGAACGTGTCGGTGAAGCTGGTGAGAATACGCGAACAACTAAAACAGATGAAGTGAAGACTATGGAACAGACTACTGACTACAATGAAATGGAAGAGATGCGCCGCCAGATGGCAGTGCTGAAAGAGAAACTCGAGAAGGAAGAAATACTGTCGGACCGCCTGTTGCGCAACACGATGCAAAACCAGGTGCGCAGCATCCGCCGTCGTGCCAACTTCAGCATCGTGGGCGGAGTGTGTGTGCTCACCATAGGCCCTATGGCCTTCAGCAGCCTCGGAGCATCGAATATATTTATAGTTGTTACCTCGCTTATGATGCTTGTGCTGATGGTGCTTACGGCTGTGATGCACAGCAAGTTGAGGGAAGCCGATGTGCGCGATGGCCAACTGCTGGCCGTGGCACGCAACGCACGACGCCTGAAGGACGACTACCGCCGCTGGCGAAACATAGGAATACCACTCATGATAGTGTGGCTGGCATGGCTCGTGGTCGAAGTGATGCACGGACAGAGCGACCCCACCGACAGCCTCATAATGCTCTCGCCCATAGTAGCAGGAGGCATCATAGGTGGAATACTCGGAGTGATGCGCAACAACCACCTCGTCGGAATGCTCGACGACATCATACGCCAGATAGAAGAGAAATAACAGAACGCGGAGGCACACACATGTCTCCGCGTCATGTTTAAGAGCCTCAACATATTCCATATCTCACCATTTCTCCATCTGCATTGAGCCAAAACTTCACTTTATATATAATAAAAAGTTTTTCGTAACTTTGCGGCATAATCAAATCAGGATAACCGACAGAGAGTATGAATAGCGACGCCGTAATAAACCGTATAAAAGACACAGCCGCACGTGTGATGCCAAAGGGTAGCACACTGTACTTGTATGGTTCGCGTGCACGCGGCGAAGCGAGGACCGACAGCGACTGGGACCTGCTCATACTGCTCGACAAACCACGCATAGAGCAATCCGACCGCGACATAATCGTATTTTCTTTCGTAGATTTAGGATGGGACATAGGTGAAGACATCAGTGCCAGGGCATACACCAAGCAACAATGGTACGAAGGTCGGCATCCACTTTTCTATTTCAATGTAGAACAAGATAAGAAGGTGTTATATGAGTCTTAAAGAAGAAGACAGACGCATCATCGTGCAACTGGAACTCGAAAAGGTTGACAAAACACTGCGACAACTCTACGTACAGCTCGATGCCAAGCTATGGGATTTGGCTGCCAATCGTTTGTATTATGCTTTGTTTCATGCCGTGAGTGCTATGCTAATACTCGACCACCACGAAATCGGGACACATCGCGGAGCTGTGAACAGGTTCAGCATGTATTATGTGAAAACCGGTTTGTTTTCAAAACAAGAGGGACGGCTGTACTCACAATTGCAATCACTGCGCGAAGACGGCGACTACAACTGCTCATTCGACGTAGAACAAGACGAAGTGGAACACTACATACAGCCCACACTGACACTGATAGATAAGATAAAACAATACATAGAGAACACACAATCAAAGGTCTAACACACAAAATCATAAATCAGAATGAGAAGGTTTACAACTACAATCCTGTCAATAATTTGTATTGCACTCGTAGCAGAAGCCAAGCAGGAGATTCCGTTTATCGACGCAGCTCCGTTCGATACCATAGTCGATGGTAAGCAAATCAAGCTCTACACCATCACAAACGGCACGGTAGGCGCACAAGTGACCAACTTCGGAGCATTCATTGTGACAGTCTTTGCCCCCGACCGCGACGGAAACTATGCCAACCTTGTCACTTCATACGGAAACATACGCCAGTACCTGCGCTACAACCTGGGGCAGGTGGGGCCGGCCGTCGGACGATATGCTAACCGAATCTCGGGCGCACAGTTCACACTCGACGGCAAGACCTACGAACTGACTCGCAACAACGGACGACACACACTGCACAGCGGAAACCAAGGATTCGACCACACGATATGGGACGTCGTAAGTGCGGCTAAAGACAAACTGGTGCTCAAGTGCATCTCGCCCGACGGTACCGACGGATTCCCCGGAACACTCACTACAACCCTCACATATTCAATAACCAAGGACGGAGGCCTCAAAGTGGAATACGAAGCCACGACCGACCGGCCAACCGTGGTGAGCACAACCACACACTCTTACTTCAACCTCAACGGAGTGGGTAGCGGCGACATACTCGGACACCAGCTTCAGATCATGGCCGACAACACCACCGAAGCCGACCGCGACCTCATCCCGACAGGCAAGCTCACACCGGTTGACGGCACACCCTACGACTTCCGCAAGCCTGTCACACTGTCCGAACGTCAGGTGGCAGTGCAGGGCTTCGGTTTCGGATTCGGACAGCGAGTGGAGATACCCGAAGGCAAAGTGCGTCAGTACGACACCAACTTCTGCCTCAACCATACCGACCCGAAGAATGTGGAAAAGGTGGCCGAAGTCTATGCACCAGAGTCGGGACGAGTGATGGAAGTGTGGAACAACCACCCGGGCCTCCAGCTCTACACCGGAGCACGCACATCAATAGCACTGGAGTCGCAGATGTATCCCGACACACCAAACCGCCCCGAGTTCCCGTCGGCACGCCTCGACCCAGGACAGAAATACCAACACACATGCATATATAAGTTTAGCGTGAGATGATACAGATTTACTGCAAGAACACCCAGACATCGAAAAGTGTAGCCGAAGGCACTACGCTGCTCGACCTCATCAGCGAGTTCGACCTCCATCAACAACACCCCATCGTAGCCGCCAAGGTGAACAACGTGGTGCAAGGACTGAAGTTCCGCGTCTATCAAAACCGCGACGTGGAGTTTCTCGACATGAGCGACACCAGCGCCATGCGTGTTTACAGCCGTTCGCTATGCTTCGTAATGACAAAAGCAGCACACGACCTCTTCCCGGAATTCCGCATATACATAGAGCACCCCATATCCAACGGACTGTTCTGCAGTGTGAAGAAACCCAACGGGCACAAGATAGCAAAGCGCGAGATAGAACGCCTGAAAGTGCGAATGCAGGAAATCATTGATAAAGACATGCCATTCCGTCGCAACGAAGTGCAGACCCCAGAGGCAATACGCATCTTCCGCGACCGAGGCTACGACGACAAAGTGAAACTGCTCGACACCAGCGGACAAGTGTATGTCGATTACTACACACTGGGCGACTATGTGGACTACTTCTACGGACGCATACTCCCGTCGGCCGGATACCTCACCGTGTGGAACATCATCGAATATCATGGAGGCATGTTGCTACAACTGCCCGACATAAGCAAGCCCGAGCAACTGGCACCATTCAACGACCAACCCAAGACCTTCAACATGTTCTCGGAGAACCTGCGATGGAACCTCATCATGCGCCTCAACAACGTGGGCGACGTGAACCACGCATGTCTGGCAGGATATGCGAGCGAACTAATACAGGTGTCGGAAGCCCTGCAGGAAAAGAAGATAGTGCAGATAGCCGAAGAAATAGAACGCCGCTACAACAGCTCGACACCACTGCGCGTAGTGCTCATCTCGGGGCCGTCGTCGAGTGGAAAGACCACCTTCTGCAAACGCTTGAGCGTGCAACTCAAGGCATGTGGCCTCAGACCCATATCGATGTCAACCGACGACTACTTCGTCAACCGCGTTGATACGCCGCTGCTGCCCAACGGACAGTACGACTTCGACAACTTCGACACTGTTGACCACGATGCCCTGCAAGCCGACGTGCTGCGAATGCTGAAGGGTGAAACCGTGGAAGTGCCCGAATACAACTTCAAAACAGGCATACGCGAATACAACGGCAAGAAGATGAAGTTGGGTAAAGGTACCGTGCTGCTCATCGAAGGCATACACGCCCTCAACCCACGCCTCACCGACCAGATACCAACCGAAAGCAAGTTCAAGATATTCATCTCGACACTCACCAGCATAAGCCTCGACAACCACAACTACATACCGCCGACCGACAACCGACTGCTGCGCCGCATAGTGCGCGACTACAACAAAGGTGCATTCACTGCGCGCGAGTCGATACAACAATGGCCAAACGTGTGCGAAGCCGAACAGAAGTGGATTTATCCATATCAGGAAGAGGCCGACGTGATGTTCAACTCGGCACTCCTCATCGAGTTTGCAGTGATGCGCAACCATGCCGAGCCCATCCTGGCAAGTGTTCCGAAGAACTGTCCTGAATACAGCGAAGCGCACCGTCTGCTGAAGTTCATGCACTATTTCATACCTGTGCCCGACAACGAAATCCCGCCTACAAGCCTCTTGCGTGAGTTCCTCGGCGGCAGCTCGTTTAAGTATTAAGGAAAGACGGCTGTGAGTTTGAGTATTAAGTAAGGAGAGAATATTATACCATCATGCCGAAACTGCACTTGTTCAACCCATCGCACGAAATGGCTCTTGCAGCCAATACGGCTCAATATACGCCAACAAAGACTGTAGCAAAGATGGAGCGCGACATGTGCAGGTTGCCACTCATGTGGGCTGCGCCCGACGATTTTGTGCTTACACCCGATGGCATCATCAATACAAAGGGAGACATCGTACAGCTTTCGGCCGATATGATACCCGAGCCTTGGGGATGGAACAAAGCCGTGAAGCGCAGGTTTCTGCAGCTCGGTGTTGCAGAAGAATTGATGCCGACAGATGCAGAACTTGAACTTTGGCGCACTTTTGCCAGTAGGCGTTGGGCGGCAGAGTATGCTGAGCATCTGTATTCGGGGCAAGCAAACACTGGCTTCCTTGTAGAAAACCACATGCATTTCTGCCATACAAACGAGGATTTGGCATCATGGATCGATGGCAACAAAGGCCATGAGTATATATTGAAGTCGGAGTATTCGAGCAGTGGACGAGGCAACACTATAGGTAGAATGCGTCCGGCACCAGTGCTTGCCGACCGTTTCTATGAGAAAACGCTCGATTTTGCACTCGAGTTTGAAATAAAAGAGACCGAGGTGTGCTATCTCGGTCTCTCTGTTTTCCAGGCTTCGCGGCAAGGGAAATATGAGTCAAACTATCGTTTACCACAGGCAAAACTGCAACAAATACTTATTTCACATATTGATGCCGAAGGTGTTGCCGGCAATGGTTCTGCCGGTATCTGTGGCGATTATTCTGTCGGTATTTGCGGCGATGATTCTGCCGGTATTTGCGGCGATGATTCTGCCGGTATCAGTTGCGATGATGTTAGCATCGGAGGTGCGTTGCGCCTTACCCGACTGATATCAATGCATCGTGCTTTGCTTTCCACACATTTGCTTGGCCGCTATCGAGGCATTGTCGGCATTGACATGTTGGTTACAGATAAGCACCTCATCCATCCTTGTATTGAGATAAACCTACGAATGAACATGGGCGTGGTTGCTATGATGGCTAATCGAAATATTTGCTGAAATCGGTTATTATCAGCTCCGGCTCTTTCTTTTTGCGTTTTGCAGGCTTGGCGGATTTGCCGGTGTTGCTAGAAGAACTAGTATTTCTAGTAGGACTAGTACTACTAGTCGGATTAGTGCTGCTGGGGGTGCTGGCGGTGGCTGCTGGCTGTGTGTTGTTGTAGTGGCGGCTTATGGCTGCCATTATTTCTTCATGGCTGTGATGTATGGTGGTGGCTGGCGGCTCTTGCAATGCATGGCTTTCGTTGCCGAAACGGTCGATGGCTGTTATTGCGAAATAGTGCTTGGTTGTTGCTCTGCCTGCAATGGTGAAGTTGGTGGCATCAATGTGGTGGGCTAACAGGTTTTCGGCTTTGTCGGTATCAACCGGGTAGTGGTTGCTGCCGTAGATGTTGAAGCTGATGAATGGCCACTGTCCGTGTGTGGTGGGGTGGTCGTACTGCCAGCTTATAATGCCGTTTTCGTATTTCATGTTTTGTGGTGCAGGCGGTGCTATGGTGTCGGGCATCCATGTCATGCGTGATGTCAGTGCAGGGTAGGGGAAGAACTCTTTGCTCACGCTGTCGTATATTCCCTTGAGGTTGCGTGTGAGATAGTCGCTGCGATAGAATGCAATGCCTCCTATGCCCGAGCGGCGTGTTTCGTACATCTCGGCTCTGACATCGTTCAGCTGCCACCGGCCTTCGTGAGGGTCGAGTAAGTATATGCCGAGTCCTGCTGCGATGGGGTGTCCGTAGCAGTTTTCGGCCCAGTCGTAGAGGAATGGGTAGAAGTTGTCGGCGGTGAAATACATCATTGGAAAGAGCAGGTCCTGGATGTTGTCGCGCAACCATGCTTTGGGATCTTGGTAGACGGCATTGAAGCAGTCCCATCCGCCCGAGCGATACCGGCTCAGGTTGCTGTATTTGCCTATAGGGCTGCTGCTCAGTTTTACCCATGGTTTTATGGCTTTTACTACTTCGTGTACTCGTTTCACGATTCGGGTGATGTTGCTACGTCGCCATTCTGATATGGTCATTCCGGTCGATGAGCTATAGAGGTTGTCGTCGCTGAAATAGTAGGTGCTTTCCGGATAGCGGATGTAGTCGAGGCTTATGCCGTCAACATCGTATCGTTCGACAATCTCTTTGGCTATGCTGGCAATGTAGTCGGCTGTGGCTGGTTGTCCTGGAATCATGAACACTTCGCCTCTTACTGTCTTGCATAGCGACGGGTGATGTCTCATGACCGACTTTGTGCCATAGGAGTATTGGCGTGAGTATGTTCCGAGTGGTATGCTCACAAGCCATGCATGGAGTTCCATGCCGCGTGCATGGCACTCGTCGATTGCGAATTGCAGGGGGTCGTAGCCTGGAGCCCGACCTGCCCGGCCGGTGATTGCTTCGTCCCATGTCTCGATGTCTGACGGATATATCACGCTGCCGCGTATGCGTGTCTGCAGTATTACTGTATTTATATTGGCGCGTTGCAGGCGGTCGAGTATTGTGCGTAATTCTTGTTTCTGTGCTTCGGTGGTGTAAGCGTTTGTTGCCTTGGTGCGGGGCCAGTCTATACCTCCGATTGTGGCCAGCCATACGGCACGCTCTTCGCGTTTGGGGTAGGTATAGTCCCATGGTTCTTGTGATGTGGCAGGTACAGAAAAAAGCAGAGTTATTATGAGAGATATTATTTTGATTGTGTCGTTGTACATACTTATCCTAAAATTTAATGCAAAGATAGTCATAATAAGTGAAAAGTGAAAAGTGAAAAGTAAAAAATCGACGTAAC
Organism: uncultured Prevotellaceae bacterium; assembly: GCA_946187025.1. Lineage (GTDB taxonomy): Bacteria > Bacteroidota > Bacteroidia > Bacteroidales > Bacteroidaceae > Colivivens. The sequence continues at coordinate 1,437 of CAMHPM010000051.1, read as the reverse complement.
AACATGTGATTTCATGCGTCACACAACAACTTTTCACTTTTCACTTTTCACTTTTCACTTATAATGCCTACCTTTGCACTACGAAAAAAAACAATCAACTCCATCAACGCAATGAAGAAATCCCAGTGGCTGCCCATTGCCTTGTTTCTGGCTGGTGCGGCGTTTTATGTGAACTATGGTATAGAGTATAATGCATGGATGAAGAACTTGCCGCTCATCATCATCGATTTCGTTATCTGTGTGGCGCTGTTTTTCGCTTTGCGCAAGAAGGAAGAAATGAGAAACGACAAAAAGTAATGAATTATATGAAGAAACTATTGACAGCGATGCTGCTCGCAATGGCAGCAGTGAGTGCAAATGCACAGTTTGAGAAAGGAACCAAATACGTGGGTGCTTCGTTCACCGGCCTGAACATGTCGGTAAGCGACAAGCGCGATTTTGCCTTGGGTATCAATCTGCAGGGTGGCTATTTCCTGTCGCGCGACTGGATGGCAGAAGGGCTCTTTGGCTTCAACTGTTCGAAGCAGGACCTCGACCGCCTGCTCATAGGCGCCAAGATGCGTTACTACACACGCGAGAACGGCCTCTTCTATGCTGCAGGATTGCAGTATGTACACGAGAAGAAGAACTTCAACGACTTGCAGCTTACCCCCGAACTCGGCTACTGCTTCTACATGAATCACTACGTTTCAATCGAGCCGGCCCTGTATCTTGACATGAGCCTTACCGACACGGCTCATAAGAGTGAACTTGGTGTGAAAGTAGGTATCGGCATCTATTTCTGATACGCCGGCCGGCTACAGTCGGCAGGCACGACATGATATCCTGTAGCTGATACGATTACGCAGCCCTGAACTGAAAACAAAATGAGTGCGCACTCTCGGTGTCGTGAGTGCGCACTCGCAGCCCTTTGAGTGCGCACTCGCGATGTCGCGACTGCGCACTCTCGTCATTTCTCGGTACCGGTATAGAAATCGGTTATGCCGATGATGGCTCGCGTACATACCGGACAGAAGTCTTCCACCTCGTTCACATTCATGCGGCACAACTCGGCCGGACGATATGCACCCTTGAGCATGTAGCCAGCACCTTCATACACTCCCACTTTCTTTGTCTTGGCATTCAGGTCCTCGCGTGTGCCGCCACGTTGCGTGTTGGCTGGCCGCTGGGTACGTCCCGACGGGTCGTTGGTGGTGGTCGGTATCGGTGTGCCGGCAGGTATGAGGTCGGCCCACTTCTTGCTGAAGTCTTTCAGCGTGGTTATGTTTGGCTCCCACGGTTCGGTGTCGGCAGGATACCACTCCACGTGGTTGTCGCCATAGTTGTATTCATCGGCCAGGCCTGCATAGGAGTGTCCGAACTCATGCACGAGCACTTGCTTGAAAGTGGCATGGTCGCTCGACGAACACATCCACTGGTTGTAGATGCCGCCACCGC
>CAMHPM010000050.1 GCA_946187025.1 uncultured Prevotellaceae bacterium | reverse complement strand
GAGTCCGCAGCCGTCGGCCACTACGGCAAGGCTGGTTGGCATTCCCGCATTTGTGATGACAGCCTCCACTTGTGAGGCACAGTCTTTCCATCCTGCTCCTCGTTTTTTTTCGGCACCAAGCTGGAAGAACATCGACTCGGCCATGAGGTTGTCGCTGTCTTTCATCATTGGTGTTAGTATTTCGCGCAGTGTGTGTGTGATGCTGCATATTGTCCATCCGTTTTTGTCGGCACGGTATGTGGCAGTGCCTATGCCTCCCACGTCAATGCCTTCGGCCTTGAAGGCATCAGCCAGTGCTTTCATGAAATTATCGGAAGGGTTGTATCGGTTGATTTTGAAGTTGGCACATTCGTAGGCTTTTCCGCTGAGCGAGAGCGGAGTGAGGAATGGCTGCTCGTCGTCCCAGCACCATCCGTTGCCCAGGCACAGCGTGTCTTTCATCGACACGTCGGCCAGCAGCCGTCCGCTGATGCTGTTTATCCCGGCAGTCTTCACCTCCGAGGCTATCTGCCTGAGGTGTTGGGTGGTGAGCATCGGGTCGAAGTCGCCCACTACATACAGGTCGCCAGTGAGCTGTCCGTCGGCCAGCGTCCCCTTGGCATATACCTTTGTGGCATATTCGTGGCCGGCTCCGAGCAGGTCGAGAGCTGTAATGGCTGTCAGCACTTTCTGGGTCGATGCCGGTCGCATCATCTTGTGTTGGTTGTATGCAAATATGAGCGAATCGGTCGTGAGGTCATATACGCTCATGCCTGTGTTGTAGTAGTTGCGGTCGGCCTCCTGCGCCAACAGTGTGAGGCTGTTATACAGCCGCTCGCCCCACGACGGGGTATATACTTCGACCATTTCGGCCGAGTCGGCAGGCTCCTGCGCATTCATCGTGTAAAGAGGCATCAGCCACGCCAGGGCTGCCGCGAGTATGATGTTATGTCTGTTCATTTCCTGATATTGTGTCATGTTGTCGGTTTCTTACACATCGGGTCAGTGTTTCCACAAAATCTTCTTCGTCTCTGGGCCTGATACTCAGTTCCTTGCCGTCGTTGCACACGATGAGCAGATATGTCATCATGGCCCGGTGTCCCAGCCTCAGCCTGTGTATTCGCTCCACGCGGCAGATGCTGTCGAGGCTCACACGGCGGCTGCGTGCAAATCGTCCGCAGTACACCACCAGTTGTTCGCCGTCGATGCTGTATTCGGTGTGGATGGTACGTTCCACCACCAGCAGCAACAACAGCAGCGACAGGGCTATGGCCAGTCCGCCGCCTGCCCACATCATATAGATGGTTAGCGCAACCAGGCATACGACAAGCACAATATTGCCGGCACCGATGCGCGAAGGGAATGTACGTTTCATGCAGTAGAGGTCTCGATGGATTTGTGGTGCAAAGTTATGAAAAAAAAACGAGTGTGACAGCATACAAACCCAAAAACATATAGCCCGGCCCCGAGATTCGTGGCAGGCAGCGAGCGAAACCGACCGGCCAGTCCGTAAAACAAGCCGAAAAAACTCAATGCGCAAGCCCATTGGCTCAATAATCAGACAAAGCCCGCACGAAACGGCAAAAACTGATATTTTCATTTGGCTGTTCGATGAAATTGTCGTAACTTTGCACCATAAATCCCAACAAGTAAACAATCAAAACATACTGATAATATGAGAAAACTACTTATCATCATTGGCTGCTGGGCAATGGCTCTGACAACCATCAACGGACAAACACTTGAGCAACGCAAGATATGCGCACTGAAGTGGGTATTGCAGCAGGCATTCTACAACAAGCAGGAAGGCCAGCAAATTGCACATATCGACGTAACCGAATACAACACGGTTGCCGATTTCCAGAAAAACAAACTCATCGGCGACGCCATAAAGAAACTGAGCGACAAAGCCGACCAAAACCGAGTGAGCAACATACTGAGCGCCACAGCCGACAGCAACATCGGCTCGTATGTGCCATCGGGAGCCAGCAAAGAGTATCAAGCCGACGTTAACAAGATGAAAGCCGTGGCCCCACCTGCCGACGAGCAACCAGCCGAGACAGAAACCGCCGAAAATGAAGACAGCGGCACCCCCGAACCCGAACCACAAGCACCCGCACAGCCCGACGTGCAACCCGTGACACCAGCCGAGCCAGCACAGGCCGACACTGAAACCACGGCCGACACCACGACACCCGACACCACAGGCGGACTGACGTTCATGGAAGTGACACTCACATGCCTTGGCATATACCTTGTGCTCACACTATGCCTCCTACTCTTCCTCAAATCACGACGCAACACACAGAAACAAGAAGAAACCGTAGGCATGGACCAGTACCGAGCCGAACGCCTCAGACTGATGGAACGCATCAAGGCACTCGAAATCGAAATCGAAAGCATAAAGAGCATCAAGCCAGTGATTGCAACCACCGCACCCGAGCCAAAGCCCGAGCCCGAGCCTGAACAAAAACCAGAACCAAAGCCCGAGCCTGAACCAGAGCCCGAGCCCGAACCCGAGCCAGAGCCCGAACCGGAACCGGAACCCGAGCCAGAGCCTGAACCCGAACCCGAGCCAGAGCCAATAGCACCGGCAGCACCAGTGGCAGAAGAAGTAAAACACGAAACCGAGAAACGCGAGCCAGCCACCAACAACGAGCCGTCGCTCTTCGGCGAAATGCCAAAACCACACCCAACACCATTTGTGGCACCAACAGGCAACGTAAAAGCAAAATCATCGACCGTAGTGTTCTTCCCAATCCCAGTCGATGGATACTTCTACGACGGAACAATGGAAATAGAAACAGGAAAATCGCTCTACATGCTCAAGACCCTCGACGGCACCAACGGCACATTCCAGATTCTCAACACATCCGACAACATAAACGAAGCACTCGTATCGCTGTCGGAAATGGTGAAACCAGCCTGCAAGATACTCAACACCGTCACATCACCAGTCGAGATACTGGCCGAAAAACCAGGAATCGCAGTGCGCGAAGGCGACAGATGGTACATAAAAGAGAAAGCATTGGTGAGACTAATATAAGCAGTAAAGACCGTCGTAAACAAACAATTGGCCAATCAACAATTGGCCAATTACCAGAGTACTTCCATCGGGAATCGAACCCGAATCTAATCTTTAGGAGAGATTTATTCTATCCATTGAACTATGGAAGCATCGCACGATTGCGACCGCAAAGGTACGAAATAATTCAGAATATACAATAAGAAAACAATAAAAAACCATGACATTTACCCAAATATGTAACCCAATCTTCGAGCAAGTCATCAACGACTATCACCTCATCGACAATGTTGACCAAGACATCAACAACCCCTACGAACGCGGCACAATAGAATACGACCTGTACGTGAAGAACTGGATAGACACCGTGCAATGGCACCTCGAAGACATCATACGCGACCCACACATCGACCCGTCGGATGCCCTCGTACTGAAACGCCGTATCGACAAAAGCAACCAAGACCGCACCGACCTCGTCGAACGCATCGACTCATACTTCCTCAGCCTCTACGGAACAGTACCGACACAACCCGATGCTACCATCAACACCGAAAGCCCCGCATGGGCAATCGACCGGCTCAGCATACTCGCACTGAAAATATACCACATGAAAGAACAAGTGGAACGCGACGACGCAACCGACGAACACCGCCAACTATGCGAACAAAAACTCAACATCCTGCTCGAACAACAGAAAGACCTGTCGCAAGCCATCGACCAGCTCATCGACGACATAGCCAACGGACGCAAGTACATGAAAGTGTATCGGCAGATGAAGATGTATAACGACCCAAGCACAAACCCAGTGCTCTACGGAAAAAAAGCATAAGGCACACACACCACACAAGGCAGCATTCCAGCGATGAACAAACTACTGGTCATACGATTCTCGGCATTGGGCGATGTCGCCATGACAGTGCCGGTGGTACAAGCCGTGGCAAAAGCCAACCCACAGCTCCACATCACCATACTCACACGACATCGCACCACATCACTATTCGCATGGATGCCAGCCAACGTGTCGGTCATCGGCATCGACCTCAACCAATATAAAGGCATAGCCGGTCTCGAACGCCTCTTCCGCACAATCAAGACAGGCAACTACGATGCCGTAGCCGACCTCCACGACGTGCTGAGAAGCAAATACCTGCGCACACGATTCAGAATGACAGGAGCACAAGTGGCAGTAATCGACAAAGGACGAAAAGACAAAAAAGCCATCATCGGACACGGACTCACACACCCCGCCCTGCCACACACCACACAACGCTACCAACAAGTCTTCACACAACTCGGCCTCACCATTGCACCACTCACACCCGTCACCATAAACCAACATCACGACGAAACCAGTGCTGCAACACCAAAAACCGGCCAACATCCAGCCGACGTCTGTGCAGCGATGTTTTCCCTCGCCGACCCATCCCCATCCACCCCACTCATCGGCATCGCTCCATTCGCAGCCCATCAAGGAAAAATATACCCCACACCACTAATGCGCCAAGTAGTCAACACACTCGCCGACTCCGGAAACCAAATACTGCTCTTCGGCTCACCAGGACACGAAGCGCAAACACTGAAAACATGGGAACGCGACAACGTGACAGCAGTAGCCGGTAAACTAAACAGCCTCACCGACGAACTACGGCTCATCAGCAAACTCACGCTCATGATATCCATGGACTCCAGCAACATGCACATGGCAGCAATGGTAGGCACACAAACCATCTCGATATGGGGAGCAACACACCCAAAAGCAGGATTCACAGCATGGAACCAAAGCGACGACACTATCCTGCAAATACCAATGGACTGCAGGCCATGCTCCATATACGGCAAAAAACCATGCACACGCGGCAACTACCCCTGCCTCACACAGATAACACCACAAGCCATCATCGACAAAGCCCGACAATATGGCGCTAAATAAAATAACATACACCATCACATACGCTGTGCTCTACACCCTGTCACTGCTGCCATGGAAGATAATCTACCTCATCTCCGACATGGCAACACCAATCGTACGCAAATATTACCGGCGGGAAATAGTGAGACGGCAACTGCGCGAGAGCTTCCCCGAAAAAAACGATGAAGAACTTGAAACCATAGAACGAAACTTCTACAGACACTTCTGCGACCTGTTTGTCGAAATCATCAAGCAGTTCTCGATGTCGCGCGAGGAAATAATGCAACACATGACATTCAGCGGACACGAAGAGATGATGTCACAATGCAATCCCCAACAACCCCTCATGCTCGTCATGCTCGGACACATGGCAAACTGGGAGTGGGTTGCCTCACTGCAATATTGGCTGCCGAGAGTACACTGCACACAAGTATATCACCCACTCTATAACAAAGCATTCGACCGCCTGTTCATCAACCTGCGCCAACAATATGGCGGCGAGACCATCAAGATGCGCCAGGCAGTGCGACGACTTCTACAACTACACCACGAAGGACGCATAACAGTATGCGGCATGATAGCCGACCAGCAACCCAAGTGGGACGCAATACACCACTTCAGCACACTGCTCAATCACGACAGCGCCGTATTCGTCGGCACCGAGCAGATAGCAAAGAAAGTGGGATGCAAAGTGTATTATGCAAGTATGACCCAGCCAAGGCGAGGATACTACCACTGCCACTTCACCCCACTGGCCCTCAACCCGAAAGACGAACCCGACTATAACATAACCGACCGTTACATGCAGATGCTCGAAGCAGATATACAAGACTCGCCCGAGCTATGGCTGTGGACACATATTCGATGGAGCCGCACAAAACAACAGTGGGAGGAAAGACAAAAACAAGAAAGGAACAAGAAATGAACGATAACCTGCTGTCCATGTTTTGCACATTTGCCAAGATAGGAGCATTCACCCTTGGAGGAGGATATGCAATGGTGCCAATCATGGAAAAAGAAATTGTTGACCGCCATGCGTGGCTCAGCCGTGAAGAATTTATGGACATACTCATCGTGGCACAAAGCACTCCAGGCCTCTTCGCCATCAACATGGCCAGCCACATCGGAAACAAGGCCCGAGGCCTGTGGGGAGGAATCGTCGGCACACTCGGAGTAGCCCTGCCGTCGATTATAGCCATACTGCTCATTGCAATGTTCTTCCGCGCCTTTGCAGGCAACATATATATCGAAAAGATTTTTATGGGAATACGCCCGGCAGTTGTAGCACTCATCGCTGCACCATGCTTTTCCATGGCCCGCACTGCCAAACTGAACCGACACAACATCTGGATACCAATCATCGCCTGCCTGCTCATCACTGCATGGGGCGTGTCGCCAATATGGATCATACTCGTAGCTGGATTAAGCGGATTTGTGTGGGGAAGGATTACAAAAATGAAAAGACCCTCTCCCTAGCCCTCCCCGTCATCCCCCTGCGGGGGACTGAGGGGGGACAAATCGGTTCTTCTCCCCCTCGCACTCCCCCAGGGGAGAGGGGGAGGGAGTGCCATCCGGAGAGAAGACCCCCTCCCCCTGCGGGTACTCCCCCTTTCAGGTGGGAGAGTCCATCCGGATGGAAATAACCTCCCCTAACCCCTCCCAAGGAGGGGAATACCATCCGGATGGAATCACTCCCCCTTGGGGGAGCAGGGAGGGGGCTTGAAATTGTAAATAGTAACTGGTAAATAGTAAATCCCATGATTTTTCTCGACCTCTTCATAACATTCTCTAAGATAGGCATTTTCAACTTCGGCGGTGGATATGCAATGCTCTCGCTCATCCACAACGAGGTTGTAGAAAAACACGCATGGCTCACATCGGCCGAGTTTACCGACGTAGTTGCCATCAGCCAAAGCACACCAGGACCTATCGGCATCAACTGTGCAACCTATGCCGGCTACACCGCGGTAATGAACGATGGCTATCCAGAGTGGGCAGCAGTTCTTGGAGCAATACTTGCATCAATCAGTGTGCTGTGGCTACCGTTCGTGCTGATGCTTACCATAAGCAAGCTGCTGTTGAAATACAGCAAGACCACAGTTGTGAACGACATATTCTCACTACTGCGGCCTGCAATCGTAGGGTTGATAGCTGCTGCAGCCATATTGCTGATGTCGGCCGAGAACTTCGGAAGCCCTACGGCCAGCACATTTCAGTTTATAGTCAGCATATTGCTATTCTGCTTTGCTTTTATAGGCACACGCCTGTTTAAGATTCACCCTATACTTATTATTATAATGTGTGGTGTTGCCGGCCTGGTTATCTACTAAGCCGTATCAGGCATGGTTATCTACTAAGCCTGTATCCGTTATTGTTATATATTAAGCATGTATCAGGCATTGTCGGCTGAAACCGACAAAACACATCACGCCTACACAAGTGAACGCTTGATAAGCAGATAGAGTTTGTCGTTGGGCCTCACCTTTTCGTTTGTCTTGAAGCTGATGTGCTGGCCACGCGTGGCTTTATCAACAGGATTGAGGTCAAACCTTATCTCATCGACCGTTTGTATCAACGCTCCGGTCGTGTTGCCGGTGATTAGCACTTTCTGCCCCTTGCACAAGTCGGCATTCTCGATGAGGAATTCGGCCACACCGATATTTGAGAAGTATTTTATGCAACGGCCTACATACTCTTTGCGTTCGGTGGCACGGCTGCCATACACCTCGCTCCATTCTCCGAGCTTGGCACCCTGATAGTAGCCGTCCCAGAATCCACGGTTGAATACTGTTGACAACTCTTCGTCCCATTTGTCCTTCTTTTCTTCAGTAAACGTGCCGTCAATCACTGCGTTTATTGCTTCGTTATATGCCTTGACTACTGTCTGTACATATTCAGGGCCCCGAGCACGTCCCTCAATCTTCATCACCCTTACTCCTGCATTCATCATTACATCGAGGAATCGTATTGTTTTGAGATCGCGTGGCGACATTATGTATTTATTGTCAATCTCGAGTTTGTTGCCCGTCTCTACATCGGTCACCTCGTATCCACGACGACATATCTGTACACACTCGCCACGATTTGCACTGCGTCCTGCTGCATGGAGGCTCAGATAGCATTTGCCGCTGATTGCCATACAGAGAGCCCCATGACAGAACATCTCGATTCTTATCAGTTTGCCAGAAGGGCCGGTGATGTGTTGTTCGGCTATTTGGTTGTAGATGTCGTGTACCTGCCACATGTTCAGTTCGCGTGCAAGCACTACCACATCTGCAAATTGTGCATAGAAGCGCAATGCCTCGATGTTTGATATATTGAGTTGTGTACTGAGGTGGACCTCCACTCCTACCTGTCTGCAATAGGTCATCACGGCCACATCGCTCGCGATGATTGCAGATATGTCGGCTTCGTGTGCGGCATCCACTATGTTGTGCATGGCTTCCATGTCGTCGCCGTAGATGATGGTGTTTACCGTGAGATAGCTCTTCAGCCCATGCTGTCTGCATAGTCGTGCAATCTCCTTGAGGTCGGCTATGGTGAATGGATTGGCAGAGTGTGAACGCATGTTGAGCTGTCCGATGCCGAAATATATGCTGTCGGCACCTGCATGTATGGCTGCAGCCAGACTCTCCATGCTACCTACCGGAGCCATTATCTCAAAGTCCTTACGGTTCATTTGCCTTTCAGAATCTTTTTTATGTCGTTTAGTTTGTTCAGGGCCTCGAGTGGTGTCAGTGCGTTTACGTCGATGTTTAGTATTTCGTCGCGCACCTGCGACAAGACGGGGTCGTCGAGTTGGAAGAAAGACAGCTGGTGTGTGCCGCTGTCGTGAATGGTCTGTGTCTGCGGGCGTGATATTCCGTCGCCCGAGTTGTTGCGTTCCAGTTCGTGCAGTACTTGTTCGGCACGTTTCACTACGCTTGGCACCATGCCGGCTATCT
>CAMHPM010000049.1 GCA_946187025.1 uncultured Prevotellaceae bacterium | reverse complement strand
TTTTACAAATGCTATGGCAATAGAATTCAGCGAAGAGCAAAAAAGAGTTATAGATGAACGCGGGAAAAATATCCTTGTATCCGCCGCCGCAGGTTCCGGAAAGACGGCGGTACTGGTGGAGCGCATCATAAGGCGGATACTCTCTGAGAGCATCCGCCTTTTTTAGATGTTTATATTTTCAATATATTATAATCTCAATTATATGTCTTTATTAATTATTCTCAATTATATATTGTTGTAATATCACATTGCCATTTCGCTGTATGCTTTGTTGATGATTCCGACGGCTGTGAGTGTGCGGGGGAATCCAATCCATGGGAGGATGATGGTTGCTACGGCAATCATCTCTTCTTTTGTTATTTTGTGGTTCTTGCATCCGCGTGCGTGTACGAGCAGTCGGTCGTCGCATCCTCCCATTGCCGCAATGAGGCAGAATGTGATGAGCTCGCGGTGTTGAGGGTCGATTCCGTTGCGTGAGTAGAATTGTCCGAATGCGTATTGAACCATGAACTGCACGAGGTGTTCCTGTCCCTTTGGTGCGGTTGCGAGCATATTGTCGGTTGCCCCTTCTCCGAATGTTTCGTCAACCAGCTGCTTGCCACGCTCGTAGGCTTCTTCTTCGGTCTTGACTGTGGCTTGCGGGTCGAGTGGGAGGCGGATGCCGTTGTTCTCGAAGATGTCGTTCATCAGCAGTGTATAGTCAACCAGCAGGGCTGCACCTACATAGGGGTAGGCCATATATACGATTTCGCGTATCTCGCGTGGTTTCACTCCCAGGTTGAGGCATGAGTCAACAAAGATTTTAAATTCGTTGATGGCGTTGCAGCCTATGGTTGCAGCCAGTATGCACATCACTCGTGTCTTTTCGAGCACTATGCCGTCGGTCTTCGACAGTGTGTAGTCGAATGCAAAGTTATCGACAATCTCCGACAGTTCGGGGTCGGTGCGCAGGCTGTTTATTTGTGCACGCGAGGAAATCTGACGTCGCATCTCTTCGTGTGCGCGCTTGGTGATTCTTATTTCTTTCATAGTTGAGTTGGTTTATTGTTTCCTTGCAAAGATACGAAAGATTTATGATTCCGACCTTATTCTTTCACGTTTTTTTGCTTTTTTATATAAAATATTATGTCTTGCATTGAATAAATTCGTAAATTTGCGGAGTTAAAAACTTAAAAAACATATTTCACGACCATGAAGGCTAATCTAATTCGCGCGATGCTCTACATTGCATCATCAGCATTTTTGTTTGTGTTGTCGGCTCAATCTACGGTGCAGGCACAAGGTAACGGTCAGGCTCAACGGCGAGTCCGCTTTGCTCCCGATCCTACTAATCCCGACGTCCACGACCCTGTGATGGCGCGTTGTGACGGTAAATACTATATTTTTGCCACAGGCTTTTCCATCGGTAGCATGACTTCCCGACATGCTTACGTGGACTCCTGGCCGGGGTGTGATGCCTGAGATTCCTCAGTGGGCACGCGACTCGGTGCCGGGATACAACGGACACACGTGGGCTCCCGACATCCAGGAGTATAAGGGCACATGGTATATGTATTACAGCTGTTCCACATTCGGCCGCAACGGTTCGGCTATCGGACTCATGACCAACAAGACACTCAATCCCGAGTCGCCCGACTATAAGTGGACCGACCAGGGAGTGGTGGTGCGCAGTGTGCAGCGCAAGACCAACTGGAATGCCATCGACCCTAACATGATTGTTGACGACAAGGGAAATCCATGGCTTACGTGGGGCTCGTTCTGGGACGGCATACAGCTTGTGAAGCTGAAGAAAGACTTTAAGACTCCTGTGGGTGAACCTAAGACCGTGGCACGCCGGTATCTGCGACGCAACATGGCTCAGCTCGTATCGCCCGAGGACCAGGCACGTGCTGCCCAGGCACCCGATGCCGGGGCTAATGCAATCGAGGCTCCGTTCCTCATCAAGGATGGCAAATACTACTATCTGTTTGTTTCGTGGGACTATTGTTGCAAGGGTGTCAACAGTAATTATAAGGTGGCAGTAGGTCGTTCGAAGAATATTGAAGGGCCGTATCTCGACCGCAATGGCAAGGATATGGCCGAAGGCGGAGGTGAGGTCATTGCACAACGCGACAATCAGTTCTACGGAATCGGACACTCGTCGGCATATAAGTTTGACGGTCAGTGGTATTTCATGGCACACGCCTACAGTGTGGCCGACAACGGTGCGTCGAAACTTGTGATAAAAAAGATGCACTTCGATTCCGACGGCTGGCCGGTGCTCGACGAGCGTGTACAGGCCGACCCGCTCAAGGGTAAGACCATCAATGTGATTGGCGACAGCTATGTGGCCAACCATCGTCAGGATGCATCGCTCACCTGGCATGCCAAGGTGGCCAAGGCGCATGGCATGACTTACAACAACTACGGACGCAATGGAGCCAGTGTGGCCTACGACCGCTCGTCGGCAGGATTCGGCCGTGCGCTGGCCGACCGCTACACCGAGATGGCTCCCGATGCCGATATCGTCCTCATCGTGGCCGGACACAACGATGCAAGCATGATTGCCAACAGTGCCGACTCGCTGCAGACGTTTGCCAACAGGCTCGATGCCCTGCTCACAGGCTTGAGGCAGAAATACCCGAAGGGACATATCGGATATGTCACTCCGTGGTATGTTGACCGCCCTGGATTCCAGCAGGTGGTGCGCACCATCAACGAGGTGTGCAACCGCCACAACATACCTGTGCTCGACAACTACAACGACCGCTCCGTCATCCGCGTGCGCGATACTGAGTTCCGCCGGCGCTATTTCCAGGGACCGGCCGACACAGCACACCTCAATGCCGAAGGTCACGACCTCTTCATGCCGGTGGGCGAGAACTTCCTGCGCCGCCTCATCATGACCAATCAATAAGGCGACGTCCGGTGAGGGCCGGTGCCTATAAGTAGAAATCGGCAGTGAGCCGGCGGTAGTCGTCGGTATATTCGTTTGTGGCGGTGCGGATGACGAGTGTCTGCATGTCGGTCTCAATGGCGTTTTTTGCAAATTCGAGCATGGTGCGTCGTGGCGGCCGTTGTTCGCTGCCGCATACGTCGCATCTGCGAGCCAGGCAGAGGCCGTAGGTGGCAGCAGTGCCGATGAATCCCGACACAACCGCATGTGGCAGTATCACGGCAAGACGTCCTCCGGCCGTGAGCAACTGTGCCGACTTTGATATCAGCTGGGTGAATGAGAGTGTGACCGTGTGCTTGGCCTGGTTGCGTTGTGTGGTGGCTGCGGCCGTGTCTTCATCGAAGTATGGCGGATTGCTCACGATGAGGTCGAACTCACCTGTGACTTGGTTGAAGTCGGCCTGTTCCGCAACTATGCGCCCTGCCCATGGCGATGCAGCAATGTTGTCGCGGGCCTGTTCCACCGATGCAGCATCGATGTCGATGGCCCTCACCACCGAATCGGGAAACCGTTGTGCCATCATCAAGGCGATGAGGCCGCTGCCGGTGCCTGCATCGAGTATCGACGACGGATGCATCTGCCGGCCGGCCCAGGCTCCGATGAGCACACCGTCGGTGCCGACACGAAGGCTGCTGCGGTCGTGCCACACGGTGAATTGGCGGAAACGGAAGTAGGGTGATGACATCGTGACGTGGCTGTTTGGATCGATATGTTTTGATATGCAAAGATACGAAAAGGGAGCGAAAAGTGAAAAGTGAAAAGTAAAAAGTTGCAGCAACACATGGGAAATGAGGTGCTCCGATACTGTTTTTTCATTTTTCATTTCTCGCTTTTCATTTTATTAACTACCTTTGTAGCGTAATTTATAATGGCTTTTTATTCTGATAGTATTATGTTGAAAACATTAAACAGCCGCACGGCTCCAAAGTGCAAGGCACCAGAGCGTATCGTCCAGTTTGGTGAAGGCAACTTCCTGCGTTGCTTCGTCGATTGGATAATTCAGAAAATGAACGACCGCACCGACTTCAACAGCAGTGTGGTAGTTGTGCAACCGATTGAACGAGGCATGGTTGACTGGCTCAACGGCCAGGACTGCATGTATCATGTCAACCTGCAAGGCCGGCTGGCAGGCGAGGTGGTCAACAGCATCGACCGCATAGATTGCATCAGCCGTGCCATCAATCCATACAGCCAGAACCGGGCATTCATGGCCCTGGCCGAACAACCGGAACTGAGGTTCGTCATTTCCAACACCACCGAGGCTGGCATTGCATTCGACCCTGCCTGCCGTCTGGCCGACACACCCGCATCGTCGTATCCGGGCAAACTCACACAGCTGCTCTACCATCGCTACCGCACATTCGGCGGTGCAGCCGACAAGGGACTCATCATCATGCCATGCGAACTGATATTCCTCAACGGACACCACCTGAAAGAGTGTATCGAACAGTATATAGAACTGTGGCGCGACGATTTAGGAACCGACTACGAAGGATTCCGCCGCTGGTTTGAGACCGACTGCCACGTATGTGCAACGCTGGTTGACCGCATCGTTCCCGGATTCCCACGCAAGGAAATAGCCGATATATGGCAACGCATAAGCTACGAAGACAACCTCGTGGTGCAAGGCGAGGCATTCCACCTGTGGGTCATCGAACGCCCCGACAACATGACTATCGACCAGATGAAAGCAGAGTTCCCGGCCGCAAAGGCAGGACTCAACGTGCTGGTAGTCGATTCAGAAGAACCATACCACGAGCGCAAGGTGACACTGCTCAACGGCCCGCACACCGTGCTGAGCCCTGTGGCATACCTCAGCGGCATCGACATCGTGCGCGATGCACTGAACGACGAAGTGGTGGGTCCGTTCATACGTCGTGTGCAGATGGACGAACTGATGCGCACCCTCAACCTGCCGGAAGACGAGCTGCGCCAGTTTGCCGAAGATGTGCTCGAACGATTCAACAACCCATACGTTGACCACCAGGTGACAAGCATCATGCTCAACGCATTCCCTAAATATGCCACACGCGACCTGCCAGGCCTCAAGACCTATCTCAGCCGCTACGGACAACTGCCTCAGTGCCTTGTGATGGGATTAGCTGCAATCATCGAATACTACAAAGGCGGCACTCGTGCCGACGGAACACCGATAGCTCCGAACGATGCACCCGAAATCATCGAACTGCTCAACACCCTGTGGGCAACAGGAAACACCGAGACAGTGGCCCGCGGTGTGCTTGCTGCCGACATGATATGGCACGAAGACCTCAACCTCATACCAGGCCTCACCGACTTGCTCATTGCCGACATCAACAAGATTGAAGCCGAAGGAATGAAAGCAGCGGTTGCCGACATGATGGAGACGAAATAACCGAAAACGAATGAAAGTAAAAGTACTGATAATCGGTGCGGGACCTTCTGGCTCAGCATGTGGAATCCGCCTTCAGCAGGCGGGCATAGAATGTATGCTCATCGACAAGCAGAAGTTCCCGCGCGTGAAACTATGTGCCGGTTTGTTCACACACAAGTCGCAAGACTGCCTGCGCTCGTTGGTACGATGCAGCCATCAAGGCATCGCTCATGAGCCGTGAAACACAGTTCAGCCTCTACGACGGCATGAAACGCATGGTGACAACCACACCCTCGGAACCCATGACACTGCTCAGCCGACCGCGATTCGATGCATGGATGGTTGAGCATTTCGTGAGCCTTGGCGGACGATTCCACGACGGAGCCGAACTGGTCGGCATCGATACCATAAACAACGTAGCCACATTGCGCAACCAGACAGTGGAATACGACTACCTCATTGCTGCCGACGGAGCAAACAGCACCGTCGAACGCATCATTGCCAAGCAGTTCAGCACGTTCAAACGTAAAGATAAGAACCCGCTGTGCCTCGAGGTGAACGTGAAACGCGAAGACTTCGACATGCCCGGCGTAAACATCTTCTTCCACATCATCCCCGACAGCTATGCGTGGTCGTTTGCAAAAGGCGAGGAAGTGTGCCTCGGATTGGTGAAACTCACACACCACGAATTTGATATCAATGCAGCCATGCGCAAGTTCATGCTCGACCTCGGAGTGAAACACCTCGAACGCTATCCGCTGCGCGGAGCCATGATTCCTGTCGGCAAGTACATGGAACACCCGTCTTTCCGCAACATACTCTTTGTAGGCGATGCAGGCGGATTCGTTGAGCCCCTCACAGGTGAAGGCATTTATCATGCAATGCAAAGCGGAGTGTATGCAGCCGAGTCGGTAATCGAAGGCGGGACAGTGGGTCAGGCTTATGAACGGAAAGCCGAATATCTGAAGCGCCTCATCAACCAGGGAGCATACTATCAGCAATTGCTCGAGAAACCGAGCACGTCGAGATACTTCTTCCGCAATGTGGGAAAGCACCCGCATTTCGTAAACCATTTCTACGAAACACAGATTGAGCACGCATGTCTTGACCCATTCTGGAAAATCATACTGAAATATAAGCTGAGCAAGCTTACAAGACATAGAAAATGAAATTTAATGTAATGAAACTTGTTGCGACAGCCTGTTTTGTGCTCATGTCGGCAAATTGCCAGGCACAAGAAGAAGTTGTGGCCGACAGCGACTCGGTTGTCGCCATCGTACCCGTGTCGTGGCAGGTGGCACAACGACGAAACACCTATGACTGGTATGTGTCGCGCGAGGCAAGAGCCGTGGCCGACAGCATCGTGAAGTACCAACTGCCCAGCGGAGGATGGGTTAAGAACCAGGATTGGGGGCTTGGTCCCGATGCTCTCTATCTTGAAGAATGTATGGAGACAGGCATCGGTTCGACCATCGACAACGGTGCTACATGTTCCGAACTGAGATATCTGGCCAAGCTTTACAAATATACCAACATAATAGCCTATCGTGTGGCATTCCTTGAAGGCATGGATTATCTGCTCAACATGCAATACCCCAACGGAGGGTGGCCGCAGTTCTATCCGTCGCGTGGCGAAGGACACTACTCCAATCATATCACCTTCAACGACAATGCCATGATAAACGTCATGAAGTTCCTGCTCGAGGTGTCGGAAAACGGCGACCCCTACGACATGCTATGGCTTAAAGACGACCTGCGCCAACGATGCCGCGATGCATACGCCAAGGGTGTGGAGTGCATCTTGAATTGTCAGATCATGGTTGACGGACAACCCACTGTGTGGTGTCAGCAACACGACGAGAAAACACTGAAGCCGGCACAGGGCCGTGCCTATGAACTGCCTTCGTTCTGCGGGGCAGGCGAGACGACATCCATCGTCGAACTCCTCCTGTCGCTGCCCGAACCCTCCGACCGTGTGATACTGGCCATTGACGGGGCAATACGGTGGCTCGAAAACCATAAGATAGAAGGGAAGGCTGTCGAAAACTTTACCAACAGTCAGGGAAAACCCGACCGCAGGGTGGTTGACCGCCCGGGAGCTCCGCCTATGTGGGCACGATACTACGACCTCATCAGCGGCGAGCCTTTCTTCTGCGGACGCGACGGAGTGCCGCGAAAGAACCTGAAGGACATTGAATACGAACGCCGCACAGGATACTCATGGTATGGCAACCAACCCGAACGACTCATCAAGCTATACAACAAATGGGCCGATCAGGTGCTGAATAAATATATTATAAAGGATATAACTCCTGTAAAGGAGGCCGAACCGGCAAAAGATACCGAAGCCGTAGAAGAGGATGAACCGTAGCTGTGTATATATTTTATCATTATTGATATTCGGCCTCATGCCTGTATCGTGCAGGATGGGTGCCGACGATACGACTGGCGAGACGGAAAACGACAGCGTCGATACCGACACGCTCGGTCTCGAACCGCTCGACTTGTTCGAGGAGGAAACCATCCCCGATGCTGCCGACGAGCTGTTCGACGACTTCCTGTATCTATATACATCGAACGTCGATTTCATGCGGCAGCGCACGGCACGGGGCCTGCATCCGTTTACGATGAACGATGAACGGGCGCTGGCCGTTATCTACGAACGCGAGGAAGACCTGCTGTTGCAGAAAGACACGGCAGTTGCACACGTGGTGATGGAACAGATTGTGTGGGACACTGACAGCATCCACCTCTTCAACTTCAACAAGACCGATGGCCGGTGGCTCTTGTCGAGTGTCGATGGTGTAGATATTTCCAACACACCTAATGCCTCGTTTCTTGTCTTCCTCCACGATTTCATTTCCGATTCGCTCTACAGGCAAGAATCGGTACACGACCCCCTCATCATGACCTTCTATAGCGAGGAGGACGAAGCAATGGTGGAACAGGAGATGACACGCGGCGACTGGAACGAACTGTATGCCGAGCTGCCCGATATGAGCGAGACAATACTCAACATCGACTATGGCCAGTCGCTCTTCAGCATGAACCGCAAGTCGATGCAACTGCAGGAACTCAGCAGCGGCCTGTTCCTAAAACTGCACTTCGACTTCTCCGACGGGCACTGGCAGTTGTTCAAGATTGAAAATTGAGCCCCTTCCAAGGCCCCCCTCTTATCCCCCCTCATCCCCTTGAGGGGACTGAGGGGTGACAATTCGGTTTTCTCCCCCTCGCACTCCCCCGAGGGAGAGGGGGGGAAGATGCCATCCGGATGGAATCACTCCCCCTTGGGGGAGCAGGGAGGGGGCCGGAACTTAAAAACCCTACAAATGATACAGATACCAAATACATTCCATATTCATGCTCTTGCCCGCCGGATAGTCGAATACACGTCGGTGGGTGAACTGGCCGACATCCTTCCGTCGTTGCAGTCGGAGCCATACATGCACATGGGTGGCGGCAGCAATCTGCTGTTTGTCGGCAATTATGAAGGGACGTTGCTTCACAGCAGGATTAGCGGTGTGGAGGTTGTCGATGAAGATGCTGATTCGGTCTGTGTGCGTGTCGGAGCCGGCATGGTGTG
>CAMHPM010000048.1 GCA_946187025.1 uncultured Prevotellaceae bacterium | reverse complement strand
GAAGTTTTCATCGCCTTTGCGGAAATGCCAGTACATGTCGGCATCGATGAGTCGGAAGATGATTGTCTTGTCACCCACAAGTGCCTGGTCGTGGCTTTCTGCATAGCTTATTGTTTTTTCGTCGGCCCTGCGGTTGGTTGTTTCCCAAAACATCGACGATGGCTTCCAGTCTTCGTCCTTCAGTTCTTTTATGGTCTTTATCCAATAGTCTGGAATGTTCATTGCCATGCGGTAGTCGAAGCCGTAGCCTCCATCTTCGAACGGTGCGGCAAGTCCCGGCATACCGCTCACTTCCTCGGCAATTGTTATTGCATGTGGGTTGACTTCGTGAATGAGGAGGTTGGCCAGTGTGAGATATGCAATTGCATTGTCGTCTTCATGTCCGTTGTAGTAGTCGCCATATCCTCCGAATGCCTCACCGAGTCCGTGGCTGTAGTAGAGCATACTGGTGACTCCGTCGAAGCGGTAGCCGTCGAAGTGGAATTCCTCAAGCCAGTACTTGCAGTTGCTCAGCAGGTAGTGTATCACTTCGTTCTTGCCATAGTCGAAGCAGAGGCTGTCCCATGCTGGATGTTCGCGCCGTCCGCCTTGCATGAAATATTGGCATGGGTCGCCGGCGAAGTTGCCGAGACCTTCCATTTCGTTTTTCACTGCATGTGAGTGTACGATGTCCATGATGACTGCCACTCCTGCCTTGTGTGCCTCGTCGATCAGTTCCTTCAGCTCTTCAGGTGTTCCGAAACGGCTGGATGGTGCGAAGAAGTTGCTCACATGGTATCCAAAACTGCCATAGTATGGGTGTTCGGCTATTGCCATGATTTGTATGCAGTTGTATCCGTCGGCAACGATTCGCGGCAGTATGTTGTCTTTGAATTCGGTGTATGTACCCACTTTTTCGGCATCTTGTGCCATGCCGATATGACATTCGTAGATGAGCAGTGGCGAAGTGTTTGGGCGGAACTTCTTCACTTTCCACTTATATGGTTCGGGTGCCCACACTTGTGCCGAGAATATTTTGGTATAGTCGTCTTGCACCACGCGGTTGGCCCATGCGGGTATGCGTTCGCCTTCGCCTCCGTTCCAGTGTATGCGCAGTTTGAAGAGGTCGCCGTGTTTCATTGCGCGTTCCGGCAGTTTTATTTCCCACACTCCGTCTTTTTTTGCTTTTAGGCTATACTGTGGTATCTCAGCCCATGAGTTGAAGTCGCCCACGATGTATATTGCCGTTGCGTTTGGCGCCCATTCGCGCAGCACCCATCCGCTTTCGGTGTGGTGCAGTCCGAAGTAGAGGTATCCGTCGGCAAAGTCGGACAGCGACTGCCTGCCCCGGCGGGTCAGTTCGTTGAGTTTGTCGATTGCGTGTTGGTGCCGGCCGCTGATGGCTGGCTCGAAAGGCTGCAGCCACGGGTCGTTCCTGACAAGGCCTATCGTTTCGGGGTGTGATGTCTTTTTTGTCATAGTCGGATGTATGTGTTATGCCTTCACCTTGAATATGATTTTCTTTATTTCTGCCTCCTTGCTGATGCATGGTGCGTGTCCGTCGGACGGGAAGAAGATTGCAAACATGCCTGGTTCGACTGTCAGATACTGGCTCGATGTCTGGTCGTAGAATGTTATGTCGTTGTCGGCGTTGTATGGTTGCGGTTCGAGCTTGGTGCGTGGTGTGTAGCCCATTGTCTCGGCTGTGCTCAGCGGTATTTGTATGTCGAGCATCCGATCGTGTGTTTCGAGTCGTGCTTCGGCCGGTGTCTTGCCTTTGGCTGTTGTCACATTTACGAACAGGTCGTCGCCCTGGATGATGTGCTTGCCTTCGGGCAGTGTACTGAGGTCGTGGGCTTGTATGAATTCGGCCACGGTCTTGAAAAGGGGATTCAGCGAAATGTAGTCGTTGAAATTGGATAATGAATCGAGTATCATAGTGCTTAGTAATGAATGTTTATTGATGAATGATGAATGTTTATTAGCGGATGCTCTGGGGGGATGTTTATTGCAGTGTCTCTATTGCTCCGCGTTTGTAGTATCCTTTGCGTATGGTCTTTCCGTTGCGGTCTTTCTCGACGAATGCTCCATCTCGCAGGTCGTTGACGAATGTACCTTCAAACCGGTTTCCTTCGGCATCTTCTTCGATACCCTTGCCGTTGCGCATTCCGTTTTGGAACATGCCTTTGAACTTCGTTCCGTCGCTCATGCGCAACACTCCTTCGCCGTGCATCTCGCCATTGGCCCAGTCGCCGTCATACACGTCGCCGTCCTTATTGGTATATTTGCCTCGCCCCTGCTGATGGTTTTCGGCCCAATAACCTTCGTAAATAGAGCCGTCGGCCCATGTGTAGGTTCCGAATCCGTCCATGAGGCCGTTTTTGAATGCTCCTACATATTTTCCGCCGTCGGCATAGGTGAATATGCCTTGTCCCTGACGTTTTCCTTGCACGTAGTCGCCTTCGTATTTATCGCCGTTGCGGAAGGTGTAGATGCCTTTTCCCTCCATCATGTCGTGCTTCCACTGGCCCTTATAGATGTCGCCGTTGGCATAGTTGTACGAACCGTATCCCTCGCGCATGTCGCCAATCATGTCGCCGTAGTAGGTGGTGCCGTCGCCCCAGTCGAACAGGCCCTTGCCCTCCTTCCGGTCGGCCTTCCATGCTCCGCGATAGAATGCGCCGTTGGCCCAGGTGTAGGTTCCCTCGCCCTCGCGCATGTCTTGATGCCACTCGCCTACATATTTGTCGCCATTATGGTAGAACATCGTTCCCTGGCCCTCCTGATAGTCGGTGTACCACAGGCCTTCATACCGGTTGCCGTTGGCAAAGGTGTAGGTGCCGCGCCCATGCTGGTGGTCGTTCATCCACGAACCCTCATATTTCTCACCATCGGTAAACGAATAGACGCCCTCGCCCTGACGTTTGCCCTTCACGTATTCGCCTTCATATATGTCACCCGTCATAAACGTGGTCTTACCCTTGCCGTTGGGTTTGCCACCCGACAGCTCTCCATTGTATATTCCGCCATCTTTCGGAAAAGTGTAATGGCCCACCACGGTTTTCTGAGCCGAGGCAGCCACACACATTCCAAACACGAGGCCGATGAGTATGTATCTTTGTCTTGTCATAGAATGCTGGTTTCTTAATATGACTACAAAAGTAGGAATAAATTCCGACACCTCCAAACAGATTAAGATTTATTAAGACTTTTTCTTTCAAATCAAACGCGACAGCACCCGAAACAACCCTTCTGACAACACTTCTGCACACAAAAACTTGCACGAGTGACACAAACTTCGTAACTTTGCACTGCAAAGCCCGCATCAGAGACTGCGCACTCGCAGGGCTGAGACTGCGCACTCGCGGGGCCGAGACTGCGCACTCGCAAACCTCATCACAACAAACCATCACACCGACCGACCAACATGATACGACGCACCCTGATCACCATCCTTGCAGCCATCACACTCAACACCGAATGCATGGCCTGGGGACAGAAAGGACACGACACCGTATGCTTCATAGCCGAGCAACACCTCACGTCACGCACACGCCGACACATCCACCGCCTGCTCGACGGGCAGAGCATGGTGTACTGGGCCAACTGGCTCGACAACGCAAGCCATACACCACAATATGCCTACAGCCTGACATGGCACTACAAAAACATCGACGCAGGACAACAATACGACGACGTGCCACCATTCGAGACCGGAGACATCATCACAGCCATAACAGAACAGACAACAAAACTGCGCAGCAAAACACTCAGCAAGCAAGAAGAAGCACTGGCAGTCAAGATGCTGATACACTTCATCGGCGACCTCCACCAACCCATGCACATGGGGCACAAGACCGACCGCGGAGGCAACGACGTGAAAATCAAATTCTTCGGAACCGACACCGACCTGCACACCGTGTGGGACACCGACCTCGTGGAAGCCGCACACCGATGGAGCTACACCGAATGGGCCACACAGATAGACCACACCACCAAAAAGACACAGGCCGGCATATCCCAAGGCACCCCAGACGACTGGGCACGCGAAACACACAAGATAACCAGCCACATATACGACATCACCCCCGAAGGCACCAACATATCCTACGACTATGTGGCAGCCGCATCACCAATCATCGAGCAACAACTGCTCAGAGCCGGGATAAGGCTGGCAGCACTGCTCAACAACATATATTGACAGCAAAAAAACAAAGAACGAAGATACGACAACAAACAAAAATGCCGATAGAAATACAAAAACAAACGCTATCAAGTTGTTTTTCATATTTTTATCAATAAAAAATCGAAAAAAATTTTTCAGTTTAAGCAGAAAGTGCTAACTTTGCAAGCCGTTTGCGTTGAGAAAACAACGACATAACGGCAACACACAGCTGCAAATTCACAGCATAAGAAGAATAACATATTATTATAAACAAATAAAAAGACATTAACAATGACTAAAGCAGACATCGTTACAAAAATCTCAGAAGAAACCGGAGTTGACAAAGACGCGGTTCTTACAGTAATCGAGGCCTTCATGGCCACAGTCAAGAATAGCCTTGCAAACGGCAACGAAGTGTTCCTCCGCGGTTTCGGCTCATTCATCATCAAGACCCGCAAGCAGAAAATCGCACGCAACATCTCAAAAAACACATCACTCGTCATCCCGCAGCACAACATACCTGCATTCAAGCCAGCAAAGACATTTGCCGAGCTCATAAAGTAAGGAAACTGCAACAAAGGCAGACAAATGTGGCCCACCCCACAAAGGCAGCCACACCTTATTATATATAAATAACACCAATAATTAACTATAAAAAATTAAAGACTATGCCAAACGGTAAGAAGAAGAAAAGACACAAGATTTCAACTCACAAACGTAAGAAGAGACTGAGAAAGAATCGTCACAAGAGCAAGTAAATCGTACAACCTATGAGGAAATGACAAGCGAACTGATAATCGACTCACAGCCACACGAAGTAACCATTGCCCTTCTGGAAGACAAACGACTCGTGGAATTCCAAAAAGAGTCATTGGACACACACTACTCCGTAGGCAACATCTTTGCAGCCAGAGTCAAAAAGCTAATGCCTGGCCTAAACGCATGCTTTGTCGATGTCGGTCATGAACGTGAAGCATTTCTTCATTACCAAGATTTAGGAGCACAATTCCTCTCACTCGAGAAGTACGTCAAGCAGGTAGCAAGCGACCGCAAGAAACTCCCATCAGTCGATAAATTCCAACGTCAGCCAGAACTGCCAAAGGAAGGCTCAATCGACAAAGTACTCGAACTCGGACAAGAAGTGCTGGTGCAAATCACCAAAGAACCAATAAACACCAAAGGCCCGAGACTCACAGGGGAAATATCAATTGCCGGTCGCTACCTTGTCTTGATGCCATTCGAGACAAAAGTGAATGTCTCGACGAAGATAAAAAGCGCAGCAGAAAGAGCAAGGCTGAAACAACTCGTACAAAGCATCAAACCACAAAACTTCGGAATAATCGTACGAACAGTGGCCGAAGGCAAACGAGTGGCCGAACTCGACAAAGAACTCACAATACTGCTCGACAGTTGGAACGACTGCGTAAGCAAAGTGCAGCAAGCACAAAACCTGCCACTACTCGCACACGAAGAAACAGGACGGACCGTATCGATACTGCGCGACCTATTCAACCCGTCATACGAGTCAATACACGTAAACAGCCCCGACGTATTCAAAGAAGTAAAAAAATATGTCGCACTCATTGCACCCGAAAGAGAAAACATAGTCAAGCTCTACAAAGGGACAGTGCCTATATTCGACAACTTCGATGTAACACGACAAATTAAATCGGGATTCGGAAGAACAGTAAGCTACAAGCGAGGCGCATACCTCATCATCGAACACACAGAAGCACTCCATGTAATCGACGTCAACAGCGGAAACAGGACAAGGGGAGTCGATGGCCAAGAAGCCAATGCGTTCGAAGTAAACATGGGTGCAGCCGACGAGATAGCACGACAACTAAGACTCAGAGACATCGGAGGAATCATCGTCATAGACTTCATCGACATGGACAAAGCCGAACACCGGCAAAAACTCTACGAACACATGAACGAACTCATGCGGACCGACAGGGCAAAACACAACATCCTGCCACTAAGCAAGTTCGGACTCATGCAAATAACACGACAGAGAGTAAGACCTGCGATGGACGTTAGCGTTGACGAAACATGCCCTACATGCCACGGAAAGGGAGTGATAAAATCATCATACCTATTCACTGACACACTCGAGAGTAAAATCGAATACATCGTCAAGACACTTGGAATGAAGAAATTCCAGCTATACGTACACCCATACGTCAATGCCTACATCAACCAAGGAATACCATCAATCAAGATGAAGTGGACACTGAAGTACGGACTCGGACTCAAAATCATACCAAGTCAATCACTCGCATTCCTACAATACGAGTTCAAGGACAAACAAGGAAACCTGATTGACATGCAAGAACAAGTGGAACCAAACCACTAACAACAAAGTACGGAAGCGGACAAGCATCACAAGAACCAAACACGAGAAGCAGAACACAATGAAAGCTCCCTGCACAGAACAGCGCAGGGAGCTTTTATTTTTATGACGTCAAAGGGCATCAGTCCTTTTTGTCGAGAACCTCGAACTTTGACTGACGGCTCTTAAACTCAGGCACAATTTCCTTCATAATCTTCACGGTTTCCATATCATCATATGCGAAACTGGCTTCATACAAACGCTTTTCCTGCTCAAGAGCATCCTCGTATTCATATTCACGCACAGCCGCTACCATGATTTTCGGGTGTACGGTAGGCTTCGTCGTCTCAGCATCATTCAACACCTCTTCATACAGTTTCTCGCCGTCGCGCAGACCTGTAAACTTGATTTCCACATTTGTTGCACCGCTAAGCTTTATCATGCGTTTTGCCAAGTCGGCTATTCTTACAGGCTTGCCCATGTCGAACACGAAGATCTCGCCACCGTGTCCCATCGTCCCGGCTTCGAGCACAAGCTTGCAAGCCTCGGGTATGAGCATGAAGAAACGTATGATGTCAGGATGTGTGACAGTGACAGGGCCTCCATTGCTGATTTGCTTTTTGAACAGTGGAATGACCGAGCCGTTAGATCCAAGCACATTACCGAAACGTGTCGTGACAAATTGTGTCACGCCCTTAACCTTTCCGTCGATGATGGCCTTGTTGAGCGACTGGCAATATATCTCGCAGATACGCTTGGAGCAGCCCATCACGTTGGTCGGGTTCACAGCCTTATCGGTGCTGATCATGACAAACTTCTTCGTACCGTATTTCACTGCCAAATCGGCGATGACACGTGTTCCGAATATGTTGTTCTGTACAGCTTCGCTCGGGTTGTTCTCCATCATCGGCACGTGTTTGTAAGCAGCTGCATGGAATACATAGTCTGGCTTGTACTTGCTGAATATATGTTCCATACGGGTGGCATTCGTGATGCTTGTCACAATCGTCTCGCATTGCATGTCTGGATATCTGTTTGCCATGTACAGGCGCACGTCGTGCATCGGGGTCTCTGCCTGGTCAACCAATATGAGCTGCGCCGGAGCAAAGGATGCAACCTGACGTGCCATCTCGCTGCCGATACTTCCGGCTGCTCCTGTGATGAGTATGACCTTGCCGGTGAGCAGGCTCTCGATGCTTTTCATATCGACTTCTATTTCGTCGCGTGGCAGGAGGTCTTCGATATCGACTTCCTTGAGTTGCTGATACGACAGGTCGCTTTTGCCATCCCACGACTGGGCTGATGGCATCATCATGATCTTGATACCTGCATCCGAGATGCGATCGACCAGTTCCTGGTTGTCGCGGAACGACTTTGCGCATAGTGGGCTGATGTATATTGCTTTTACTCCTAAGCCGAACATTGTTTCTACGAGATGGGCATCGGGTTGATAGACCTTTTGTCCCATGAGGTATCGGCCTACCATCTCGTTGTGATCATCGACAAATCCCTTGACTACATATTCTGAATGTTCATCGTTGAGAATACTCTTTGCCAGACTTATACCGCCTTCGCGCACACCGTAGATGAATACTCGCTTGGCATTATTTATGCGGTATGTAGAGTTGAACAGTGTCTTGACGATGATGCGCAAGGTCCACATCAGCACTACAGCAATGATTATCAGGAAGAAGAAAACGCGTATTCGCAAGTATGGGAAAACACTATCTGGCAAACAGAGGAATAGTATGTAGTTGGCAATACTGCCTACAACAAGTGCGGCTCCAATTCGTGCCAAATCGACAAACGATGAGTAGCGCAACACTCCTGAATATGTGTGGAAAAGGCGCATACCGACCATGTATAATGGCAGACTGCATGCTAGCTCGAACAGGCATTGCCAGAATCCTGATGATTGGAGCGGGGTTCCTCCTTGTGAGAGGTAGATTGCAATCATGCCTGAAATGACAATAATAATGCAATCCAGCCCCAGCACACACCAGTATGGCAGTGCTTTCTTTGAAAAATACCACGTTATTACGTTTCTTATTATGTTCATATCTGTCGGTTTTATCGTGTTGTCTGTTATTATTCCTTAATTAGTCGCGGCGGAATATATCACGTGTATATACCTTGTCCTGCACGTCGTCGAGACATGTATCGTAGCGGTTGGCTATGATGGCATGGCTTTGTTTCTTGAATTCGTCGAGGTTGTTGACCACGCGGCTTCCGAAGAATGTGTCGCCATCGGTCAGTGTCGGCTCATATACTATTACAGTTGCACCTTTTGCCTTGATGCGTTTCATGATTCCTTGTATTGCGCTCTGACGGAAATTGTCGGAGTTGGACTTCATCGTGAGGCGATAGACTCCGATCACGCAATCTCGTTCGCGTGTTGAATCCCACGAGCTGTTGGCATCGTAGT
>CAMHPM010000047.1 GCA_946187025.1 uncultured Prevotellaceae bacterium | reverse complement strand
GTCACAGGATTTATCAAAGACTCTGAAAACGCCGAAGTACTCGTGCGCGCCACAATTCAGGTCATGACCGAAGACACCACCAAGATGGTGGCAGGCGGTGTGACAAACACCATGGGTGGATTCACCATCAAGAGTGTTGAGGAAGGCACATATATAGTAAAGGTGTCCTACCTCGGCTACCACAACTTCTTCCGTAAGGTCACAATCAAGAACGGAGAAACCATCCACAACGTGGGAACCGTGTTGCTTACACCAAACAGCGTGCTCCTGACAGCAGCCGTCGTAACCGGCGAACTGCCACAAATGGAAGTAAAGGAAGACACCATCATCTTCAATGCCGACGCATTCAAAGTGCCTGAAGGCTCTGTACTCGAAGACCTCGTAAAGAAACTCCCAGGAGCCGAGGTTGACAACGAAGGCGGCATCAAGATCAACGGTAAGACCATCAGCAAGATACTCGTCAACGGAAAGGAATTCTTCTCCAACGACCGCAACATGGCCATGAAAAACATACCGACCGAAATCGTAGATAAGATCAAGACCTACGACAAGGCCAGCGACAACGAGCGCCTCACCGGTATTGCCGACGGACAGGAAGAGACCGTAATCGACCTCACCCTGAAGAAAGGCATGAACCGCGGTATGTTCGGAAACGTCAACCTCGGAGCAGGAACCGCCGAACAACTGCAAAGCCGATTCACACTCCAGCGATTTGTTGACGACACATTCCAGATGTCGCTCATCGGAAACGGAAACTCAAGCAAGACCAACGGACTCTCACGCTCCGGCCAGATCGGTCTGAACGCCGTGGCATCACAACGCGACAAATACGAAATCGGCGGTAACATACGCTACAACACCAACATACGCGAAAACGAATCACGCTCAGCATCCGAGAACTATGTACGTGCCATAACAACATTCTCCGACCGCACCAACTCAAGCCGCAACCACAGCGACAACGGAAACGGCGACATGAAGATCGAAGTGAAACTCGACTCTGCAACCACACTGCTCGTACGCCCTACATTCGGATTCGGAGGCTCAGCATCGAAGAGCAGTGGCGAAAACGCAACATACAACGCCAACCCATACGACTTCGACGAAATCACCAACCCACTGCGCCAATGGGACGAACTCACCATACTCATGGGCAACCAGTTCGTAAACAAGAACTTATCAGCATCACGCACATTCAGCAACAACAAGAGCGCAAGTGCAAACTGGACACTCAACCGACGCTTCTACAACAAGCAAGGACGCAACTTCTCGCTCAGCGGTAACATCGGATTCAACAACAGCGACAGCAAAAACTTCAACGCATCAAACGTGACATACTACAGACTCGACAGTATCGCACCAATCTACCGCTACCGTACAACACCAAACCGCAGCAAGAACTTCAGCATCGGATTCACATACAGCGAACCGATTGCACGAAACCTCATACTCCAGACAAGCTACAACTACAGCTACAGCCACCGCAAAAACAACAGCGACACATACGACCTCGTACAACGCGGTACAGGCATCACACCTAATTATGAAACACTGGGCGACTCAATCCTCAACATACTCGGATACCTCCCAGACTGGTTCTACGCCAACGAGCAGCTATATCGCAGCTCCGACCTCAGTAACTACAACACCAATGTAGATGGCAACCACAACATCAACCTCCAGTTGCGCTGGAACAACAACTTCATCACATCATCCATCGGTGTACAGATGCGGCCACAACACCAACACTTGCAAATGAAATACATGGGCGAAGACGTTGACACAACACGTAACTTCTTCCAAGTATCACCTACACTCGACTTCCGCTACCGAATCAACCGTCAGAACCAACTCAACTTCTCATACCGCGGAAGTATGAGCCAGCCATCAATCACCGACATGATCGAAATGACCGATAACAGCAACCCACTCAACATCCGACATGGTAACCCAGAACTGAAGAACTCATTCCAGAACACATTCAGCTTCAACTGGAACAACTATATCACAGCTACAATGCAGACCCTCAACGCACGCCTGTCGTTCAGCAACACAATGAACAGAATCAGCAGCAAGACACAATACGACGACGACGACGGTCATGCAGAAACAACACCAATGAACATCAACGGCAACTGGAACGCAAATGCAAACTTCGGTTTCAACACCCCACTCTTTGCCAACGAACGATTCATGCTCAACACATCCGTATCAGGAAGCTACTCAAACAATATGAGCTATCTCGCCCTTAAAGAGACCGACGAAAACGGAAACACCATCTTTGTAACCCCAGACGGAGGAACCACGATTAACCGATTCGAAGCCAAAATCGGCATGAACGGGCAGCCAGTCGCAAAATACAGAGACGTGAAGAACCAAACCAACAACCTTGGTATCAACGGAAACGTGAGCGTCAGCTACCGCTGGGACAACTGGGACATCCGTGCATACGGAAACTTCAACTTCAACCACCAGGACAACAAATATATCGACGTAACAAGTCCTGACACTTACAACTTCGGCTACGGATTCTCCACAACAGGAAACTTCGACAACGGATGGGGATATTCAACCGACTTCGGAATGAGCAGCCGCCGCGGATACGCATCACGCGAGGCTAACACCAACGAAGCAATCTGGAACGCACAAGTAAGCTACCGATTCCTCAAAGGACGTTCAGCAACAATCTCTCTCCGCTGGAACGATATCCTCAACCAACGTAGCAACTTCAACCGCAACGTATCGGCCAACGGACGTACCGACACATGGACCACAAGCACCAGCAGCTACGTCATGGCAACATTCATCTACCGATTCCGTCTCTTCGGAACAGCAAGCCAGCGTCGCGAAGTACGTCAGGAACGCCAGGAACGTGAAACCTACCGCGCCAACATGGAACGCGAAAACGCCGCTCAAGGCATACAGCAAGGCCCGGGCCAGCAAGCTGGTGGACGTAACGGCGGAGGCAACATGGGAGCCGGAGGCATGGGTGGCAACCGTGGCGGTGGAAACATGGGAGCTGGAGGACGCTTCTAAACACCCAGATTCTACGGATACACACCATATGACACCTGAAGACTCAGGATGAAAATATACCTGAAAACACAGGACATTAAGACAGAATTTCAACTAACCTAGATTAGTGAGAACACCTAACAGAGGACCCGCCCGGCAACTGCCGAGCGGGTCCAATCGTTTTACATAAACTAAAGTCTGTGAGTTTAGTATAAACTTGAAGTCTGTACACTTGACATAAACTTAAAGCCTTGCATTTAACAGAGACTTAAAGCATGTGCGTTTAACAGAAACTTAAAGTCTGTGTCGGGATTATGTGACTCGAACACACGACCCCTACGTCCCGAACGTAGTGCGCTACCAACTGCGCTAAATCCCGATACATTTTTTTGATTTCGGCTGCAAAGGTAGTAAATAATTGATAACTGACCAATGATAATTGCAAATAATTTGTGTTATGCAACTGTTTTTTTTGCCCGCACACTTGTCATTTGGCATTTTTTCACTACTTTTGCAAGTCAAATCTGCAAAGACAAAAACACAAAACAAAGCAAAGGCAGATAAAAGCCAATGCACTAATCTAACAAAACAAGGCACTGATTACAACAAAACAAAGCACTGATTACAACAAAACAAAGCTCTGATTATAACAAAACAAAGCACTGATTACAACAAAACAAAGTATAGATATAATTAGGATTATGGCATCAAAAGTATTCTTCACCGACCTGCGTGCAGCCGAAAACTCCAACTTACTGCAGAAACTGGAACGCATGGTTCGTCGCGCAGGTATCGAAAACATCGACGTAAAAGACAAATTCGTGGCACTCAAAATCCACTTTGGCGAAATGGGCAATGTGGCTTACATACGCCCCAACTTCGCTGCAGTGATTGTCAGAATCATAAGAGAGATGGGTGGCAAACCGTTCCTTACCGACTGCAACACCCTCTACAGCGGCAGTCGCAGCAATGCCGTTGACCACATACACACAGCAATGGTTAATGGATTCAACCCTATAAGCGCAGGATGCGACGTGCTGATAGCCGACGGACTTCGTGGTAAAGACGAACGTATAATCGACATAGGAGGCACCTACTGCCCTGAGCCGAAGATCGGTGCAGCTATAGCCGAGGCCGACATCGTGATTAGCATATCACACTTCAAGGGTCATGAGATGGCCGGATTTGGCGGAGCCCTGAAGAATCTCGGCATGGGATGCGGCAGTGTGGCAGGTAAGCAAGAGATGCACTCGACGGCACAGCCACGTGTGGATACCGACCGTTGCATCGGATGCAAGGCTTGTGAAAGAAACTGTGCACACGATGCAATCCATGTGACCGACCGCAAAGCCACTATCAACTACGACAACTGTGTGGGTTGCGGACAATGTATAGCCCTCTGCAAGCAGGAAGCAGTGGTGATGGGAAGCACCGAAAGCAGCGAAATACTCAACTATAAGATTGCCGAATATGCCAAGGCTGTGCTGAAAGACAAGCCAAACTTCCACATTGCATTCATCATGAATGTAAGTCCTGAATGCGACTGCTGGGCACACAACGATGCTGCCATTGTGCCCGACATCGGTATGGCTGCAAGCTTCGACCCCGTGGCTCTCGACCAAGCGTGTGCCGACCTCGTGAATGCAGCTCCCGCTCTGCAAAACAACATGCTGACCGACAAAGACTGCGACCACGAGCATCACCATCACGAACATAGCGATGCCGACAAGTTCCACCGCCTTCATCCCGACACCAACTGGCAGGCAGGCCTGCGATATGCCGAGGAAATAGGTATCGGACATCGCGAATATGAGCTCATCAAAGTGAAATAAAACATAGTCCTTTACTATAGAAAAATGTCATACTACGCAGCAAAATTGCGTTAAAAGATGTTTAATCACTGGCAGATTCATTGCAATTTGCCAGTGATTTTGTTTATATGTCAGATTATTGTCGTAACTTTGCAGCACAGTTAACAATCTAACAAAACATATTATTATGAGACAACTTACAACTTCATTCATCACTCTCGCAATGATGATTCTCGGCACCTCGGGCATGAAGGCCGACATCATCATCAGCGCCGAATCCGACACTACTGTGAAAGTAGCATCGGTGAAGAGCATCACTTTCGATGGTGACTTCAAGACCGGCAACCTTGTCGTCAATTTCACCGACGGTTCAAACACAAAAACACCTATTGCCGACATCAAGCAAATCACCTTGAAAAGCGAAAAGGCAGACGAGACAACCATAGCCGACATTGCCGCAGCACCTACAGTAGCCGTGAGCAAAGACATGCTTTTCATCACAGCCGATGGAGGTAGGGCTTCGGTCTATGACACAGCCGGCCGACAGCTGAACAGCGTGAAACTGGACAAAGGCACCACCACCCTCTCGCTCTCTGCACTTCCCGACGGAGTATATATTGTCAATATCAACGGACACAGCATCAAGCTGAATAAACGATAAGCACCATGAAACTACGCAACATATTCCTTACCATACTGGTTGTCGCATTCGGGCTTTTTGCGTTTGCCGACAACATCATCGTCATCACATTCACCGACGGCACCACTGCCGAAGAGGTAGTTGACCCTGCAACCGAGACACTTACATTCAGTGAGGGCCTCGATTCCATCATCTTCTCAAACGGCGAGAGCTATGCCTTCGACAAGATCGACCACATTTCGTTCAAATATACCGAGCCAGAAGTCAGTCCGTCGGACAACGACAGCATCGTTTACATCACATGGAACGGCAGCGATGCACCCACCATCCGTTCGTCGGCCAGCGATGTCGCATTCGATGTCGAGGGTGGCGATGTGGTAGCCACCAATGCAGGAACCGGCACAGAATATATCTATGTGCTCGACGGCGAGAGCAGTGCCGGCAGTTTCACTCTGGTGTCAAGCTATAAGAGCACTATACGCCTCAACGGCCTCAACCTGCAATCCACACTCGAAGAGGCTCTCAACATAAAGTGCGGCAAGCGTGTTGCACTTGAATTGGCCGACGGTACCACCAACACCCTTGCCGACGCAACCACCGACAACGGACAGAAGGGAGCCATCTACTGCAAGGGACATCTCGAAGTGTCGGGGGCAGGAACACTCAATCTCACCGGCAACATCAAGCACGGCATCTCGACAAAAGAATATCTGCTCGTAAAGCGTACGGCCGGAACCATCAACATCACATCGGCTGCCAACGATGGCATACATGCCGGACAATACTTCAAGATGAATGGCGGTACGCTCACCATCAAGGGAGTGAAAGGTGACGGCATCCAAGCCGAAGTGACCGACGACACCACCGACGAGCTGAACGGCCAACTCATCATCAACGGCGGTAGCATCAACATCACCACCACATCCGACGACGCGGCTGCCATCAAGAGCGATTCGTTGCTCACCATCACCGACGGCACCATCACCCTCAACTGCTCGGGCAATGGCAGCAAGGGCATAAAGTCGAAGACCGATGTCGATATAAGCGGTGCAAATATCAACATCACACAGACAGGCGGCCTGTATGAAGAGACCGACGAGACGGACGACAGCAGTTCGACCGACGAGACAAAGAGCTACAAAGTATATGTATCCATCCCTGGCTCCACCGGCGGCGGAGGCATGTGGGGCGGCGGAGGAGGCGGCCGATCGGCATGGTCAACAGTCTATTTGTATAAGAGCGACGGCACATTGGTCAGCACCCTGACCAACAGTGTGAGCATAACAAGCGGATACACTACCACCACATTCTACTACTACGACTTCGGTGCAGCCACTACCGACACATATTACTTCATGAGCGACAACTACACATCGCGTGGCGGCGGTTCGACCACCTACACCATACGCTCTGCATCGTTCACAGGTCCGTCGAGCGGCAGCGATGTCTATTACAGCATCACCAACAGCTACACCACCAGTGGCACCACACGCACGTATAGTATAAACAATGTGACGAGCACCTATGCCGGTGGAAGCACCACAACCACTGAGGGCGACCTCTCGAGTTCGCATGGCATCAAGGGCGACCAGTCAGTCAACATCAGTGGCGGCAAGATAACGATAAAGCAAAGCGGCACCGCAGGCAAGTCGGTCAGCACCGACTATGATATCAACATCACAGGCGGCGAGCTCGACATCACCAACAGCGCAGCTGGACAGACCGACGGCACCACAAGCTACACGGCCAAGGGCCTTACGGCCGACCGCAACGTGTATATCAAGGCTGGCACGGTGAGCATAGGCATGAGCGGTAGCGGGGGTAAAGGCATCAAGGCCGACAACAACATCTACATAGGCGACGAGACCTCGGCCACAGGACCGACACTCACGGTCAGCACCACGGGCTCGGCACTCGGCAGCAGCACCACCGGCGGAGGCGGCAACCCGTGGGGTGGCGGCGGATGGGGCAACGAGTCGTCCAGCGGCAGCAGTGCCAAGGCCATCAAATGTGTGGGCAGCTACTACCAGTATGGCGGAGACATATACGTGAGCACCACCAGCAACGGAGCCGAAGGTATCGAAAGCAAGAACTCGGGCGCCACATCGATGAATTTCACCGGTGGCAACCTCTTCATGAACGTGTATGACGACTGTATCAACTCGGCCGGACAAATCAACTTCAGCGGAGCCAACGTAATCTGCTACTCTACAGGCAACGACGCCATCGATTCCAACTACGGCCGCGCAGGTGCTGTGACCATCACTGGCGGAACGGTCATCACATTCAGCCAGAAGGGCGGTGCCGAGATGGGCCTCGACTGCGACGCCATGTCGTATGTCAAGATTACGGGCGGATATGTAGTTGCAGGAGGTGGCAGCCAGGGCGGCAGCTCGACCTCGCTGGCATCGGGCAGTACCCACTACAAGGTGTGGAGCAGCACGGTGCGCTACACTGCAGGCCAATACTATAGCGTGGTTGTGGGTGGCAAAAATGTATTCACATTCCTCATGCCATGCACGGTGAGCAGCTCGCTCCATCGCTCTACATCGCGCCCTTGCGCTGCAGCACCACCCACACCGTCTATTCGGGTTCGACCGCACCTACATCGGGCACATCCAGCAGCTTCCGCTCATCGGCCACCGCCCCGTCAACACCGATGATTTGGATTGGCAGCAACATCACCAGCGGCACGTCGGCCACTACCTTCAGCCCGTCGTAACGACTGCTGCATGTGCTCACAAACTGTGGTTTAGCTATAAAAACGCCTTGCCACAGCTTTCAACCAGAATCTGCACAGCTATAAAAAAACATTCACACTCCTATAAGAATTCTCCTGCACATCAGCACAAATTTACCTGCGAGTGTAGGAGAATTCTTTAATTTGTAGCAGAAATTAAATAATTTGTCGTGCAAATTTAATAATTTGTGGTCACAAATTTAATAATTTGCACCACAAATTAAAGAATTCTCCTACGGTCGCAAGGGTTTTCCTCTACGCGTGCTGAGGTTTTTTTCTACGCGTGCAGAGGTTTTTTTCTACGTGTGCAAGAGTTTTTTTATAAAGAGATGTACATTTGATTAAACACAGGTGTGAATTTCATTAAACACAGGTGTGAATTAATTTATATGCAAGGATGCAAAAAAGCGATGCCTGTCTGCCGCAGGATGAGGTGTCGTCAAGTTGACATTTATATGTACTTCGTAACATATAAGTGCCAAAATGATGTTCGTTAGCGCAAATAAATTGCAAATAACAATTGTGGATAATCAAATATTTAGTAACTTTGCATGATAAAACAAAAGAGCAACGACATGAGTATCCGTGCAGACCGCCCAACCGATAACCAGCAACCATCCGACCAGCTGAGTGAAGATGCCATACGCGACGACATGCGCTACCTGCAACTTCTGGCACAGACCTACCCTACAGTGGCCGATGCGAGCACCGAAATCATCAACCTTGAGGCCATCCTCAACCTACCGAAACCGACCGAGCAC
>CAMHPM010000046.1 GCA_946187025.1 uncultured Prevotellaceae bacterium | reverse complement strand
CCGTTTGAGCCATCACATCACAAACGCCGAAACACAAGGCTGCCAGCAGCGAAAATGTGTAAAGGAATAATGTTTTCATCAGTTTTGGATTTGTTAATATTAATTGCACTAAGTTTATGTTCGTACAGCACTAAGTCGGTATTTGCTTTATTTCGCGCCGCAATTTACGAACTTTTCAGCAATTACCAACAAAAACGAAGCCTAAAAATGCAGTTTACACACAATATTTTTTATAAACACATCAAAACAGACAAGGCACGAAGCCAATCATTCAGTCAACATGCAAATACATGGACCACGACTTGAATACATAAAGATTTTCCAGCAAATGCAGAAGAATTTCTACGCGAGTACACACACATTTTCCTTGTGAGTACGTAAGAATTGTTTAATTTGTGACCAGAAATTTAATAATTTGTCGTGCAAATTTAATAATTTGTGGTCAGAAATTTAATAATTTGCACTACAAATTAAAGAATTACTCCGCACTCGCAGCAAAATTACTCCGCACTCTCAAGCTTTTTCATCAGCACGTGAAAGGTTTTTCATCCTCACACGCACATCTTTCTTTATCCCAACGATTACAACAACTTATTGTTTATGGCAAATACGACAGCCTCGGCAATGTTATCTACTCCAAGTTTTGCAAACAATCGCCGGCGATACTGCTTCACGCTATCTACCGATTTGCACATCTTTTCGGCTATCTGCTCTATGGTATAACCTTTTGCAGCAAGTTGGATAACACTTTTTTCATCCGCGCCGAGCTGCACAGGTGCCAACAGGTTCCATATATGCCGGTCAAAATCATATATCAACGCTCTCCTGTCAGATTTCAAGACCAGTTTAACACTAAAAAGTGTGCTTTTTTTGCCTACCATAAAAAAATACACTTTTGTGTAACTACACTTTAATAAATAATCACTAACTTTGCCCCCGAAACCAAATAAAGCCTATTGTTTAACCTAAAAGAAAAAGAATCATGAGAATAATTAGCTTATTTGCATTGTTGCTCAGTATCAGCTCCAGCACATTTGCACAGGAACAATCAGGTATGCTTGACGGAAATCCTATTTGGGTATATTGCGGTAAAGGCCGTTACATAAGCGGCGGAGTGGCACAGGATGTGTTTTCGACATATTATCTCGATGGTGATACCATCATCGACGGTGTGAAATACCAACACATGTATGTGACTTGGAAATTGAAGAACGGAAAGTATGTATTAAAAGATGAACCCCCATACTTTGTGGCCAACGTAAGGACCGAAGGGAACAAATTGATAAAGTGGAAAAATCCCGACGACGAAAACAGCTACTACCCTCCTTATGAATATTTCGAGTTGCGAGATAAGGAAACCATAATCTATGACTTCGACGCATTGAAAAATTCGAACACTATCAGCGTATTCCTGAGGGGAAACGAAAACAAACATAGTGTGACACAATCGCAAGCTGTGATGGCCGACGGTAGCACACGTACCGTATATACCGTTCACAAACAATGGGAGGATAATAAATTCACAATCATAGACAACATCGGCTGTACAATCAACAATCTGATAAGCTGGATTCCGAATGGTGAGTCACCTACCACAAGAATCCCCGTTACCATGCTCAATGTATTTATCCAGAATGGCAAGATAATATATAAGGCACCCGAATCGGAATATCGTGATTTCAGTTTCCTCGACCAATTGACCACTGGAATCAATTCAACCCACAACGACAAATCACAGTTGGATAATCGCGCCATCTACAACCTGCAGGGACAACGGATTGCGTCTCCACAACGAGGAGTCAACATCCTACGCCGGGGCGACGGAACCACACTAAAGGTGCTGTACTAAGTCATTTTCACCATTGTCCTTTTTGCCTTTCGAACTATGCAAAACAGGGTTAAACACTGTTAAAAGCAGTGTCTGCCATAATATTTTTCACCAGTGACGATGCTTATATCAGATTTTATCACTACCTTTGAATGCCCAAATATGGACATGGAGCCAAAATGATGTAAGCAAAGTCATGAACTACGCATGGAACTATACCCCACCTACTGCCTCAGAGCAGGAGGCTGCAACAGAGCTGGCACACAAGTTGAATGTCAGCTCTGTTGTGGCGCGCCTGCTCATCGGCCGTGGCATCACGACCGAGGACGAGGCACGCAGGTTTTTCCGTCCGCAACTACACGATTTGCACGACCCGTTCCTCATGACCGACATGGACCTGGCCGTGGAACGACTGAACATGGCCATGGGACGCAAAGAGCGAATAATGATATACGGCGACTACGACGTGGATGGGGTCACAGCCGTGGCGCTGGTATATCGGTTCCTGCAACAATACTACTCAAACATCGACTACTACATCCCCGACCGCTATGAAGAGGGCTACGGAGTGTCGCGCAAGGGAATCGACTATGCAAAGCAGACCGATGTGAAACTCATCATCATACTCGACTGCGGAATCAAGGCAGTGGATGAGATTGCATACGCCAAGAGCCTGGGCATCGACTTCATCATCTGCGACCACCACGTGCCCGACGACATACTGCCACCTGCCGTTGCAATACTCAACGCCAAGCGGCAAGGAGCCACCTACCCCTACAAGGACCTGTCTGGATGCGGAGTGGGATTCAAGCTGATGCAGGCATTCGCACTGAGCAACGGCATCGCATTCAGCACACTCGTGCCACTGCTCGACCTCGTGGTGGTGAGCATAGCAGCCGATATAGTCCCGATCATGGGCGAAAACCGGATACTGGCATACCACGGACTGAAACAACTCAACAACAACCCGAGCACGGGACTGAAAGCAATAATCGATGTGTGCAGCCTCACCGACAAAGACATCCACATGTCGGACATCATATTCAAGATGGGACCACGCATCAATGCCTCGGGACGCATACAGAACGGCAAGGAATCGGTGCGCCTGCTCATCGAACACGACTACAACGAGGCCATCAAGATGGCACGACAGATAGACCAGTACAACGAAGAGCGAAAGGAACTGGACAAACGCATGACCGAGGAAGCCAGCCAGCTGGTGAGCCAACTGCCCGAAATGAGAGACGAGAGCGCAATAGTGATTGTGGGCGAAGACTGGCACAAGGGAGTGATAGGCATCGTGGCTTCACGACTCACCGAGCAGTATTTCCGACCGGCAGTGGTACTCACCAAGTCGGCCGACGAAGTGACCGGCTCGGCACGCAGCGTGACCGGATTCGACGTATATAAAGCCATAGAAAGCTGCCGCGACCTGCTCGAAAACTTCGGCGGACACACCTATGCAGCCGGACTATCGATGAAAGTGGAAAACGTGGAGGCATTCCGCGAACGCTTCAACCAATATGTGGCAGCAAACATAAGGCCCGAGCAGATAAAGCCATCGCTCGACATCGATGCAGAGATAAGCTTCCGCGAAATAACCAACAAGCTGCACAACGACCTGAAACGCATGAGACCATTCGGACCGGAAAACCCGAAGCCAGTGTTCTGCACACATCAGGTATATGACTACGGAACGAGCAAGGTGGTGGGACGCGACCAGGAACACATCAAGCTCGAACTGGTTGACAGCAAGTCGAACAACGTGATGAACGGAATTGCATTCGGACAAAGCTCGGAAGCACGGTACATAAAGACCAAACGCTCGTTCGATATAGCATATACCATAGAAGAAAATACACACAAACGCGGAGAGGTGCAACTGCTCATCGAAGACATAAAGACACATGCAGACGACGATGCAAAGCGAGGACTACCTACAGATACTGAAAGATAACTGGGGCTACGACTCATTCCGTGGCATACAGGCCGACATCATACAGAGCATAGGCAGCGGCCGCGACACCCTGGGCCTCATGCCCACCGGCGGAGGTAAGTCGATATGCTTCCAGGTGCCGACACTCGCAGCCGACGGACTCAACATCGTCATCACACCACTCATCTCGCTCATGCGCGACCAGGTGTCGCAACTGCGCCGACGAGGAATAAAAGCCACTGCCATCTACTCGGGCATGAACCGCGACGAACTGGAACGCGCATACGACAACTGCATCTACGGAAACTACAAGTTCCTATACATATCGCCCGAGCGAATTGCATCCGACACATTTCGCGAGCGACTACGCCTCATCCGCCGCATCTGCCTCATAACCGTTGACGAGGCACACTGCGTCTCGCAATGGGGCTACGACTTCCGGCCATCATACCTCAAGATTGCAGAACTGCGACACATCATACCCTACCACGTGCCACTGCTTGCACTCACAGCAACAGCTACACCACGAGTGGTGGATGACATACAGGTGCAACTCGAGTTTGGCGAGACGAACGTCATCAAGATGAGCTTCGAGCGGAAAAACCTCGCATACATCGTGAGGCATACCCCCGACAAGCCACGCGAGACACTCAACATACTCCGCAAGATGCCTACAGGAAGTGCCATCGTCTATACTCGCAGCCGCCGGCTCACCGGCGAAATAGCACAGATGCTCAACAAAAACGGTGTGACGGCCGATAACTACCACGCCGGACTCAACCCCACCGAGAAGAACCACCGCCAGGAACTGTGGGCAAGCGGCAAGGTGAGGGTGATGGTGGCAACCAATGCATTCGGAATGGGAATAGACAAGGCCGATGTGAGGATAGTGATACACTACAACCTGCCCGATTCGATAGAGAGCTACTTCCAGGAGGCTGGACGTGCCGGACGCGACGGGAAGAAAGCATACGCAGTGCTGCTATACAACCCCACCGACAACAAAACGATGAACCAGCGAGTGGCCGACAAATACCCCGAACCCGATTACATACGCAAGACATACGAAGACGCATGCCACTTCCTCGCAATCGGGATGGGCGAAGGACTCGGACACATGTTCGACTTCAGCATGGAGAAGTTCTCAACCTACTTCCACCACTATCCATTCAGAGCCAGCAGCGCGCTGGGCATACTCAGCAATGCCGGCTATGTGGATTATCAGGAAGAGAACAACTTCAGGTCCCGCCTGCACATCACACTGCGCAAAGACGAGCTCTACCACCTCACCGGCAACGAGACACGAGCCGACAACCTGCTGCAGACACTGCTACGCACCTACACCGGGTTGTTTGCCGACTACACCGACATCGACGAGATTGCACTCGCCTACCGAACCGGCTACACACCCGAGACCATATACAACATACTGAAAGACCTGCAGGCACGTGGCATCGTGAACTACATACCACGACGCAACACACCCACACTGCAGATGCTCACGCCACGCATTCAGCCCGACGACATAGTGCTGAAACCCGAGATATACGACGACCGCAAGGCTGACTATGCATGGCGCATAAAGCTTATGCTGCGCTACACAACCATGACCGACCAGTGTCGCAGCACGATGCTCCTGAAGTATTTTGGCGAAGAAAATGCAAAGCCATGCGGACAATGCGATGTGTGCATAGCACAACGCAAACAACTCACAAGCGCGACATTCGACCAGATACGTCAACATATTTTGAATATATTGTCTGACAACCGGCCGCACACACTCGACGAGCTGCAACCACGGGAACATGTCAAGGCACATTTCGACACAGTGTTGCGAACGATGCTCGAAGAAGAAGAGATAGCAGCCGACGGCAGGAAAATAATAAGATGCAAATAATCCAGCAATAAATAACATGGGATTCTTTAAGACATTATTCACAGGCAAGGAAGACACGCCCGAAGAA
This sequence comes from uncultured Prevotellaceae bacterium, assembly GCA_946187025.1. Lineage (GTDB taxonomy): Bacteria > Bacteroidota > Bacteroidia > Bacteroidales > Bacteroidaceae > Colivivens. The sequence goes on along the minus strand of CAMHPM010000046.1, from coordinate 3,263 downwards.
AAGGCGCAGGAGAAACAGCGTAACGACTTCGATATGTTCAAATACGACGGCATACAAGCCCTGCGTATGCGACAGACCGACTTCGCCATAGCATGTTTCAACCATGCACTCGACATACACGACGATGCAGAGACACGCCAGAACCTTGTCAATGCATACATGAGCAACGACGATATAGACAATGCAATCGACCAACTCGAGCATCTCGTCGGTCTTCTGCCCGACAACCCTGCGTTTGCCATATCGCTTGCCGAACTGCAATACCAGCATGAGCAGTACGAGGAGGCACAGCAGACATGCAATGAAGCCATTGAACACTTCGACACCCTGGCGCAGCCACACCACATCATGGCAAAGATACATCATGCACATCATCGCCGCACACGGCAACCTCATCGAAGCCGTGGCCGAAGCGACGATAGCCATCAGCAAGCAGGATGACTTTGCAGAGGCATACCTGCTGAGAGCTGCCATACTTGCAAAGATGGGACAATATGCAGAGGCAGAGACCGATGCCGACAAGGTGCTTACCATCATGTCCGACAACGACGAGGCCCTCACCATCAAGGCACAATGCTGCATTGCAACCGGACGTGCCGACGAGGCAGAACAGACATACAGGCAAATCATCGGCATCAACCCGTTCCATGCCGACGCATACATAAGCCTCGGACAACTGCTCATGCAGCAGGGACGTACCGAAGAAGCCACCCGGCTGGCCGAAGAAGCCCTGCAGAACGTACCTGAACAGATGGAAGGCATCAGCGGGAACTTCTCGAACAAGGAATAACGATGAATCGTGATATATGACTATACGGAATAGCGATATAGAATACTATACGGAATCGTGATATAGAATAACATAAAACAAAATAACAAAGACACAAAGATGGAAACAGTATTAAGCGGAATGCGCCCAACGGGCAACCTGCATTTAGGCAACTATTTCGGAGCAGCACGCAGCTTCGTAAAGATGCAAGACGAGTACAACTGCTATTTTTTCATAGCCGACTGGCACTCACTCACAACACATCCCAAACCCGACGACATACAGCGTAGCGCACGAACCATCCTGGCCGAATACCTTGCCTGCGGCATCGACCCCGAGAAAGCGACCATATACATACAGAGCGATGTGCCTGAAACCATCGAACTATATCTCTATCTCAACATGAACTGCTACCTTGGCGAACTGGAGCGTGTCACCACGTTCAAGGAGAAAGCACGCCAGCAGCCCGACAACGTGAATGCCGGCCTTCTGACCTACCCTACACTCATGGCAGCCGACATACTGCAACACCGCGCAGCCAAAGTGCCGGTAGGCAAAGACCAGGAGCAGAACATGGAGATGGCCCGCCGCTGTGCCCGCCGTTTCAACAACATATATGGTGTGGAGTTCTTCCCTGAGCCACAGAACTACTATTTCGGTGCCAATGCGATAAAGGTTCCGGGACTCGACGGCACTGGCAAGATGGGCAAGAGCAACGGCAACTGCATCTACTTGTGTGAAGACGAGAAGTCGATTCGCAAGAAAGTGATGCGTGCCGTGACCGACAGTGGTCCGCAGGAGCCTAACAGCCCGAAACCTGAGGTGATAGAGAACCTCTTCACGCTCATGCAGATTGTCTCGACGAAGGATACATACGACTACTTCGACTCAAAATGGAACGACTGTACCTTGCGTTATGGCGACATGAAGAAGCAACTGGCCGAAGATATCGTTCAGACACTTGCTCCTATTCGCGAACGTATTGCTGAGATATCGGCCGACCAGGACGGACTCGACCGCATTGCACGCATGGGTGCTGAGAAGGCTCGCGAAAGCGCACGTGCAACCCTTAACGAGGTGCGACGCATCATCGGATTCAAGGTATATTAAGAAGGTGAAGAGAAGTTAAAGGGAAGTTAAAGGGACGAATGATCTTTGACAAGTAATCATAGACAAGTAATACTTGATGAAACGACGTAAGGCAGGGTTTTGAGCCCTGCCTTACGTCGTTTTTTTGCTTGTATTGTTATAAGAATGTAATGTGTTGCTGCGAGGTGTGTGCTGCAATGAGGTGTGTGTCCCGCTACAGCTCTTGCATCATCTGGTATATGGCGAGTACGTCTTGGGTGTCGATGCTTCCGTCGGCATTGATGTCCTCGTAGTTGGCGTGGTCGGCGGCTGAGCCATAGGTCATCATGTAGTTGTAGATGGCGAGTGCGTCTTGGGTGTCGATTACTGAGTCGGAGTTGACGTCGCCCGTCTTATGCAGCAACGACTTCATGGTGCGTACACGTACTGATCGGGTGTAGCTGTATGCGTAGTTGTCTTTCTGCAGTGTGTAGTTCAGTCCCACGAGGGTGGTCGTGTCGCCGTTCTGGTAGTATGGCACGAGCAGTTTGCCGTCGTCGGACAGGAGTTCCGGATGGTCAGACTTCCATGTGAGTGTTGTACCCCAGTACATGGTGCTGCCTGAGTTGAGGTCGATGTCTCCGGTTATGATCTGGCGTGCTGTGACAGGCAGTTCGAATCCGTTCTGATAGGTGTAATCTACTGCGTAGTTTCCATCTACGTTGGCTCCCCAAATGCTTACTCCCGAGTTTGATATTGCGGTGAATGCGATTGACGTCATGTTCGACAGGCTCACGGTTTGGGGCAGTATCACTCCGTAGTAGTCGGTATATCCGCTTGTGCCTTTCGGGCGTATGTGCAGTGTGATGTGCGATGTGTTGGCTTTCACCCTCCATGTGCCGTAGTAGTCGCCGGTGATTTGTCCGTTTGCCTTGAATACTGCCGTGCCTGGTGTTGAGTATGCATTGTTGGCAAAATCTACCTTATATGGGTGCATCATGATTTCGTATGTCCCGACGATGTCGTTGGTGGTGCAGATGGCTGTGGTGTCGATATCGGCTTGTTTGTATTTCGAGTTTCTGCCATTGATTCCGTTGAACTCGAACGGTGATGCCACGAGCCATCCGTTGGAATTGAGGAATATTTGGTGTACTCGGTCTTCGAATCCTTCGTTGCCTGAGTTGAATCGTGTGTGATAGATGAGGTAGGCTCGTCCGTCGTTGTCGAGCAGCACTGAGTTGTGTCCCTGGCTAAGTTCGGCCCATCGCATGTTGACCCACTTGTGTGTGCCGAGTATCTTCATGCCTGCGGTGGTTCCGGCCGTTGGTCCGTAGTTCATGTAGTAGCGGTCGTAAACTGCCTGGTGGCCCGATGCGTCGGTATATGGTCCGTCGGGTTTGGTAGAGCGGAAGTAGTGCATCTCGTA
>CAMHPM010000045.1 GCA_946187025.1 uncultured Prevotellaceae bacterium | reverse complement strand
TGCCGAGGATATAGGCGATGGCGACCACACCACCCTCTGCTGCATCCCGCCGACGGCAGTGAGCGAATCGAAACTACTCATCAAGGAAGAGGGCATCTTCGCCGGCGAGGAGATTGCCCGCCAGGTGTTCCACCGCTTCGACCCGAGCCTCCAGGTCGAAGTATATATCCACGACGGAGCACACGTGCATCCGGGCGACATCGTCATGAGCGTGCGTGGCAAGATACAGAGCCTGCTGCAAACCGAGCGACTCATGCTCAACATACTGCAACGCATGAGCGGCATCGCTACGATGACCCACCGCTACGTGGAACGCATCGAAGGCACTGGTGCCCATGTGCTCGACACACGCAAGACCACACCGGGAATGCGTATGCTCGAGAAGCAGGCAGTGAAGATTGGCGGCGGAGTGAACCACCGCATCGGCCTCTTCGACATGATACTGCTCAAAGACAACCACATCGACTTTGCAGGAGGCATCGAAGCAGCCATCACACGATGCCACCACTACCTCGAGGAGAAAGGCAAAGACCTCAAAATCGAAATCGAGGTGCGCAACATGGAAGAACTCCATGAAGTGCTGCGCGTGGGCGGAGTTGACCGCATCATGCTCGACAACTTCACACCCGAGGAAACACGCGAGGCCGTCGCCCTCATCGACCACAAGTACGAAACCGAATCGTCGGGCGGAATCACCTTCGACACCATACGCCAGTATGCCGAATGCGGAGTCGATTACATCTCGGTCGGAGCCCTCACCCACTCGGTCAAAGGCCTCGACATGAGTTTCAAGGCTGCCGATTCAAGCAAGCTACACATTTAGCAATATTAAGCTACACATTTATTAATAATAAACCATTATGAAAGCAACAAAAGCAATCCTTACAGTGCTCGTAGCACTGTTCGCAGTAACTGCAAACGCACAGACTGCAACCGAGTTAGTAAACAAGTACAAGGGTCAGGACGGAGTGAAGGCCGAAGACTACATGCCCGACGTGAAGCGTATGGTCGAGATGTTTGGCAACATGCCGGCACAGGGCGGTGGCCAGGGTATGCCTAACATGGATGGCATGGTCAAGTCGCTCAAAGGCATCAAGAGCTATACCGTATATACCCTGCCTGCCGACAAGGTGGCTGCAGTGAAGGCCGACGTGGAAGCCATGAAGGACTACAAGACCCTCATCGAATTTGTAGAGAACGCAGGTGGACAAGGCGGATTCGGAATGCCAGAACCAAAAGCAGGTGCCGACGGAGTACGCCGTCTGCAACTCCCTAACATGTTCCAGCAGCAGGGAGGCTCAATGCAGGCATACGCCAAGGTGACCGACAACAAGTTCAACGAAGTGGTTTTCTTCACCACAGGACAGAACAACGCACTTTCATTCGTAGAAGCAACCGACCTCACCGTCGATAACCTCATGATGATTATGATGATGCCAATGATGCGCGCTATGCAGCAAAACGGCGGCGGATTCGGCGGCGGATTCTAATTAATTCAATTAAACATATTTGAAAGAGCAGCCCCACCCTCGGAAAGTAAGAGGGTGAGGCCGTTTATATTGCATGTAATCACACAAGGCTATGAAACGCATCATTTTTTCATTATTCATTATTCATTATTCATTAACATCACTCGCTTGCACCAACCTCATCGTAGGCAAGGGTGCATCTACCGACGGCAGCGTCATCGTGAGCTACAATGCCGACTCCTATGGCATGTATGGTAACCTCTACCGCCACATGGGAGGCACCCACCAGAAGGGCGAGATGCGCCCCGTGTTCGAATGGGATACCAACAAGTACCTCGGTGAGATACCACAAGCCGAACGCACTTACAACGTCGTCGGTCAGATGAACGAAAACCAGGTGTCGATATGTGAAACGACATTCGGCGGACGCGAGGAAGTGGTCGATCCGCAAGGCATCATCGACTACGGAAGCCTTATCTATATTGCACTCGAACGTTCGCGCACCGCACGTGAAGCCATCGACGTCATGACATCACTCGTGGCTCAATACGGCTACTGCAGCGAAGGCGAGACCTTCACCATTGCCGACAAGAACGAGGTGTGGCTCATGGAGATGGTGGGTATGGGCCCTGGTTCGAAGAATGCAGCATGGGTGGCAGTACGTGTGCCCGACGACTGCATCTCGGCTCATGCCAACCAAAGTCGCATCACACGCTACTTTACCCTATTCCCAAAGACCGACGTGCTCTACAACAAAGACAACGTGAAGTTCGCACGACAGCAGGGATACTTCAGCGGTAAGGACCAGGACTTCAGCTTCCGCGACGCATTCAATCCGCTCGACTTCAGTGGCATACGCTACTGCGACGCACGTGCATGGAGCTTCTTCCGCCGTCATGCCGACGGGATGGACAAGTATCTGCCCTACATCAACGGCGAAGATATGACAGGCGAGATGCCGCTCTACATGCGTCCGAACCACAAACTCAGCGTCTCTGACGTGAAGAACGGAATGCGCGACCACTACGAAGGCACAGCACTCGACATCACCAAGGACCTCGGAGCCGGTGCATACTCGATGCCATATCGCCCGAGTCCGCTCAGCTTCAAGGTGGACGACAAGGAATACTTCAACGAACGTCCTACAAGCACCCAGCAGACAGGCTTCACCTTCGTTGGCCAGATGCGTTCGTGGCTGCCCGATGCCATCGGAGGCCTCGTGTGGTGGGGCAACGACGATGCCAACATGGTGCCATATACACCAATCTACTGCGGAGCCAGCGATGTGCCACAGTGCTACCTGCGCATGAAGGACATCCAAGACGAAATCACCTTCTCGTGGCAGTCGGCCTTCTGGCTTCAGAACGTAGTGAGCAACATGGTTTATCCATACTACTCGAAGATGTATCCCGACCTGCGTCGTGCCATCGATGCACTCGAAGAGGCATACGCCAGCGAGACCCCCGACATCGACCGCCAGGCTAAGGAACTGGCCGAGAGCCGTCCCGACGAACTCGGACCATTCCTCTCGCGCTACAGCACCACAGCAGCCCAGCGCATGATGCAGACATGGGATAAGCTCTACCGTTATCTCGTAGTGAAGCATCAGGACATGGTGGTGAAGAAAGAGAATGCCGACGGAACCTTCACCCGCACCCCCGACGGCTTTGGTGCTGCACCAACCCGTCCAGGCTATCCTACCGACTACTGGCGTCGCGTGGTGGAAGAGACCGGCAAGAGGTATGAGATGAAGTAAACCACTGGCCCCCCTCTTATCCCCCCAAGGGGGGAAGATACCATCCGGATGGTCCATCACTCCCCTTTGGGGGAGCAGGGAGGGGGCCACGGATGAGGTTCTTATTGTCCGCTTATGAACACGGAAGTGTCCATAAGCGGACAGTTGTATATATACACATCTGTTGATAATCAGCATGATAAGCACTTTGGCACGTAGTTTGTATATAGTTTATGCGACCACCCGGTCAGTACACATAAACTATTGCATAACATGATACGGATACTCTATTCATTATTCATTGTTAATTATTCATTAATATCGTTTGCTTTCGCAACCAGTGCAGATGGCGATACACTTTGCCTCACACTCGAGCAGTGTATCGACCGCGCACGCAGTCAGAGCCTCGATGCAGCTGTGGCACGTTCCACGTTGCGCAGTGCCTACTGGCAATATCGCTACCATCGCGCCGACCTCCTGCCCGAAGTGTCGCTGTCGGCCACATTGCCTGCACTCAACAAGCGCTACAACGTATATCAACGCGACGATGGAACCTATTCCTATGTTCACAACGACAACCTCGAGACCTCGACATCCATCTTCATCAGTCAGCGCCTGCCACTGACCGGAGGTACGCTGTCGTTGCAGTCGTCGCTCGACTACATGCACCAGCTGGGCAACACCCGGGGCAACAACCGCAATCAGTTGATGAGCATACCCGTGGCACTGACCTACACACAACCGCTCTTCGGACTCAACAGCATGAAGTGGGACTGCCGTATCGAACCCCTGCGCTATCGTGAGGCACTTGCCAACTACCTCACACAAACCGAGCATGTGGCGATGACTGCCATCAGCCGGTTCTTCGACCTCGTGATTGCAATAGAGCAAGTCAACATTGCTCGACAGAACCTGCAGACAGCCGAAAAGCTCTACGAGGTGGCACAGGCACGACGCGAGATGGGCGATATGAGCAAGAACGACGTGTTGCAGATGCACCTCAGCTTGCTCCAGGCACGTTCGTCGCTCACCTCGGCACAGACGTCGGAGCAGACGTGTCGGTTTGCGCTGTGCAACTTTCTCGGCATCGAAGGCGATGTGACGACCATCTGTCCCGACAGCGTGCCGCGCCTCACGCTCGCTTTCGATGAGGTGCTGCATCATGCACTTCAGAGCAATGCATTTGCCACCACCATGCGTCGCCGACAGTTGGAGGCCGAATACGAAGTAGCATCGGCACGCGCCAACCGCTACAGCGTGAGCCTCTATGCACAGATTGGTTTCACCGGAAGTGGTTCCACACTGCGCGACACCTACAACCGGCTGTCGGCCAACGAAGTGGTGAAGGTGGGTGTGTCGGTACCGCTGGTCGATTGGGGCAAGCGTCGCGGCCGGCTGAAGATGGCCGAGAACAACCGTGAGATTGTAGATAACCAGCTGCGCCGGCAGTCGCAGGAGTTCAACCAAGACCTCTTTGTACTCACCCAGCGGTTCAACAACCAGCTGAGCCAGCTCGACATCGCGGTACAAGCCGACAGCATAGCACAGGTGCGTTATGCCACCAACGTCGAGACATTCAAGATCGGTACACTCTCAACGCTCGAACTCTCGGATGCACAGACAGCCAAAGACCAGGCACGCCTCGGCCGCATATCGCAGCTATACCAGTATTGGTACCTGTATTATCAAATAAGATCAATAACATTGTGGGATTTTGAGAGAGGGGAAACCCTCCCCCTGCCATCTTCTTTTTAGTTCTTAAGTTTATTAGTTCTTAAGTTTATTAGTTCTGGAAAACTCAGAAACTCAAGAACTCAAAAACTCACATTAAATATGAACACAACAGACACATCAAACATGGACCGCCCGATACCGCAGAAGGTACGTCGCCGTCGCAGGGTGGTTCGCATCAGCATCGTGGCAGGAGTAGCGACTGCAGTAGTTATCCTGGCCATGAGTATCGGCCGGTTGGCAATGCCACGGCTCGACGCGAGGTCGCTCATGGTGGGCGAAGTTGATTCGGGCTCGATTGACGTGAGCATCACGGCATCGGGGCGTGTGATTCCTGCCTTCGAACTCACCATCACATCGCCCATCTCGTCGCAGATACTCGAGGTATATGCACATAGTGGCGACACGGTCGATGTGGGTACGCCCCTCATGCGGCTCGACTTGGAACAGGCCGAGATTGCTTACTCGCGCGAACTTGATGAACACGAGATTCGCCACCAGATGCTCCTGCAACAGGAAGCCAACATAGCGTCGCAGCGTGCCGACCGCCAGATGCAGCTCGAGGTTGAAGCGATGAAGTTGAGTCAGCTCGAGGCCGAACTGCGTAACGAGCAGTATCTCGACAGCCTCGGGTCGGGTACGAAAAACCGCGTCCGTCAGGCCGAGACGGCATTATATACCGCACGTCTCAACCTCGAAGCACTGCGCCGACAGGCTGAGGGCGAGGTTGCGACCAGTGAGGCGCAACTGCGAGTGAAGCACCTGCAAGACCGCATTGCCGACAAGTCGTTGCATCAAAGTCGGCGCACACTGAGCCAAGCCAACATACGCGCCACACGTCGTGCCACACTCACATATATCAACTCCGAGATAGGCAGCATGGTGGGTGCAGGCAGCAAGCTGGCCACACTGAGCGACCTGAGCAGTTTCAAGATTGAATGCACAATAGCCGACACCTATTCCGACCGTGTCGTGGCAGGCGGCAGGGTGCAGGCGCGCATCGGTCGCGACGTGTTGGAAGGCACCATAAGCAGTGTCACACCATTGAGCCAAAACGGGGCCATAACCTTCAATGCCATGATGGACAACCCGTCGCATCCGCGTCTGCGTTCGGGCTTGAAAGTCGAGATATATGTCATCACCAGTATGCTCGACGACGTGCTCCGACTGCCCAACGGTTCCTACTATTCAGGCCCCGGCACCTACACGCTGTATGTCTTCACTGCCGACGATATGGTTGTACCGCATCAGGTGAAGCTCGGTGAATGCAACTACAGCCATGTCGAGGTCATCGAAGGCCTCGCGGCCGGCGAGCGAGTCATCATTAGCGACATGACGAAATGGAAGGGACATGATAAGATAAAGATAAGTAATTAGTAATTTTTTGTTAATAGCAACCCGTAGTACTACAAAGGTGCCGTAGGGAGGCGTCGTGAGACGCTCTCCTCTACACTTTTTCTAAAAGTATGCCTTTCAGCTCGACAAATATTAGTAACTTTGCAGAAACAAGCCCCCTCCCTGCTCCCCCAAGGGGGAGTGATAGGCCATCCGGATGGTATTCCTCCCCTCTCTCCCCTGGGGGAGTGCGAGGGGGAGAAAACCGTTCTTGTCCCCCTCAGTCCCCTTCTCTCCCCTTTGGGGAGTGCGAAGGGGACAAAATCCGAATCTATCCCCCTCAATCCCCCAACGGGGGAAGAGGGGGATGACGGGGGGAGGTTAGGGAGGGGGCAAAATAAAATATTATACAACTATGATACTCATCATCGACGACGACCGTGCCATCCGTGTATCGCTCACCTTGCTGCTTGAGCGCAACGGATATGAAGTGATGCAAGCCGAAGGACCGAAGGCAGCAATGGATGTGGTACGTTCGAACAGCAGCCTCGAGCTGTGTCTCATGGACATGAACTTCTCGCTTGCCACCGATGGCGAGGAGGGTCTCACCCTTTTACGTCAAGTGAAAGTGTTCCGTCCCGATGTGCCCGTCATCCTCATGACGGCATGGGGCAGCATCGACCTTGCCGTGCGTGGCATGCGTCATGGTGCCTTCGATTTCATCACCAAACCATGGAACAACCGCACACTGATGGAGAGAGTGGAAACGGCGTTGGAGCTGGGCCCCCACAAAACCCCTCAAACCCCTCTCTTATTCCCTCCGTCGCTTCGCTCCCCAATTGCTCCGATTTCGCAATTGCCCCCAAGGGGAGATGATACCATCCGGACGGTCAAAGCCCCTCCCCTTAGGGGAGGCGGGGGAGAGGTTTTCGTCGTCGGCTCCCTTTCCCCTATCCTTTCCACCCTCGACTGCGTGGCGCCCACGATGGCACCGATACTCATCACTGGCGAGTCGGGCACAGGCAAGGAAGTCATTGCGCAATACATACACGAGCATAGCCAGCGTGCAGCGGGGCCTCTGGTGAAGGTCAACCTCGGTGGCATATCGGCTTCGTTGTTCGAGAGCGAGATGTTCGGACACAAGGCCGGGGCATTCACCGATGCACGCGACGACCGCCGCGGACGGTTTGAGATGGCTGAGGGCGGCACCATATTCCTCGACGAGATTGGCGAACTCGACCTTGCTTGTCAGGTGAAGTTGCTGCGTGTGTTGCAAGATCACACTTACGAAGTCCTGGGCGACAGCACCACGCGCCGCGCCGATGTGCGTGTGGTGTGTGCCACTAATGCCGACCTGCCGGCCATGATTGCGGCTCATACCTTCCGCGAAGACCTCTACTACCGCATCAACCTCGTGAGCATACACCTGCCGGCACTGCGCGAACGCAAGGACGACATCCCGTTGCTCGTGCGCCATTTCATTGCCAATGCTCCGTCGGCCCCGTCGGCTCCGCGATGGGAACCCACCGACGACGATATGCAATGGCTGCAGTCGCTGCCGCTTACGGGTAACATACGCGAACTGAAGAACATCGTGGAAAGGGCTGTGCTGATGGGTAGGTTGGAGAAAAGCCCCCTCCTAACCTCCCCAAAAGGGGAGGAACTCCATCCGGCATCCACTACTCCACAAACTCTTGAAGCTATTGAGCGCGACACTATTGCCGACGCTATCAACCGCCACGGGGGCAACCTCACCCTGGTGGCGCGCGAGTTGGGCATCAGTCGCGGGGCACTTTACCGCAAGATAGATAAGCACGGATTATGAAACTCATACACTACTACATCATCCTGCTGGTTATACTCCTGGTGCTGGGAGCTATCATCCTGTTCACCACCTACGGCAGCCACCCCACCCTGTTCTTTGTGAGCGAAGCAATCATCGCGGGCGCCATCATCTTCCTCGTCGTGTTCTATCGCCGTACGGTGAGCCCCATGCAGGCGGTGACCGACGGAATCGACATGCTCCGCCAGCAGGATATGAGCACCTTCCTGGCACCCACGGGTCAGCCCGATACCGACAAGGTGGTCGATACCTTCAACACCCTGCTGCGCAACCTGCGCAACGAACACCTGCACACCGCCGAGCAAAACACGTTTCTCAACCTCCTCATCCAGGCATCGACCACTGGCGTCATCCTCTGTCCACTCGACAAGGAGCCCCGCCAGGTGAATCCCGCTGCACGCCAGATGCTCACCCCCGAACTGCAAAGCCGCCTCGACGCCATGCCGCTGGGCACCGACGAGACGGTGCGCCTATCCAACTCGCAGATATATCGGGTGAGCCACCTCTCGTTCACCGACGGAGGCCGTCAGCATCCGTTTTTCCTCATCCAACCACTCACCGACGAGGTGATGGAAGCCGAACGTGCGGCCTACGAACGGGTGATACGCATGATTGCCCACGAGGTGAACGGCACCGTGGGATGCATATCGAGCACCCTCGACACCATCCAACCCGACATCAGCAACCCCCAGTCGCTCACGGCTGTAGGCAGCGCCGCCGAGCGTCTGCAATCGATGGCACAGTTCGTTACACGCTTTGCCGATGTGGTCAGGATTCCCGAACCCCACCTCATCCTCTGCGACCTGAACGAAGAGCTGGAGAACTATCGCCACATCATTGCCCACATGTGCCACTCGGCAGGCATCCAGCTCGACATGCCGGCCACCGACAGC
>CAMHPM010000044.1 GCA_946187025.1 uncultured Prevotellaceae bacterium | reverse complement strand
CATAAATAAAAATAAGGTGTCGGCAACAGCGTAATCACTGCCATAAACACAGAAAATTGCAAAAATATTTGGCTGTTTGCCGAATTTGACGTATCTTTGCAACGTGAATCATAACGGGAGGGGCTGAAAAGTTCCTCCCAATTTATTAGATTTGAACGTTTGCATTAAGCCGGATGACCAATGCCCGACTTGTTTGAGCCTTGGCACGGCAGAAAGACGTCTGAATTTATTTGAACGAAATGTATTTGTTTTACCAAACCAGAACGAAGTATGATTGACAGCAAAAAGGTAAAGGCACTGACCGAAGAGTGGCTTGAAGGAAAAGATTATTTCTTTGTAGATGCAACAGTGAGCGACGACAACAAGATCGTGATTGAAATCGACCACAAAGATGGTGTGTGGATTGAAGACTGTTGCGACCTCAGCCGATATGTAGAGTCGAAACTCGACCGCGACGTTCAAGACTTCGAGCTGGAAGTGGGCTCAGCCGGAATAGGACAACCGATGAAGGTGGTGCAGCAATATGTAAACAACGTAGGCAACGACGTGGAGGTGCTGACCGCCGACGGCAAGAAACTGACAGGCGTCCTGACCGCTGCCGACAACGACGGATTTGCCTTGAGCTACAAGGAAAAACAGAAAGTGGAAGGGAAGAAGCGCCCGGTAATGGTTGACGTGACCCGCACATTCAGCTATGGCGAGACAAAATGGGTGAAGGCCGTGATAAAATTCTGACCCCACACCCGCACAGCCGGCGGCACCCACGCAGCCGGCACTGTTTCTTTATGAAAAGAACTAAACAAAAAATATAATGGCAACAAAAGTAACAGAGAAAAAAGTAAGCCTGAAGGACACCTTCAAGGACTTCAAGGAGACAAAGCACATTGACCGCACGACGCTCATCAGTGTGATTGAAGACTCGTTCCACAGCGTGCTGCAGAAGCAGTATGGCTCCGACGAAAACTTCGACGTGATTGTAAACCCCGAGAACGGCGACTTCGAAATCTACCGCAACCGCGTGGTTGTGCCCGACGACGAGGTGGAAGACGAAAACACACAGATAGGCCTGTCGGAAGCACAGAAGATAGACGAAGACTACGAGGTGGGCGAAGACGTGTCGGAGAAAATACATTTCAGCGACTTCGGCCGCCGCTCAATACTCAACCTGCGCCAGACCATGGCCTCGAAAATACTTGAACTCGAGCACGACAACCTCTATCACAAATACAAAGACAAAGTGGGACAAATCGTGAGCGGAGAAGTATATCAGGTGTGGAAACGCGAGACACTCATACTCGACGACGAAGGCAACGAAATGCTCCTGCCAAAGACCGAGCAGATACCAAGCGACTTCTTCCGCAAAGGCGAGACAGCAAGAGCCGTGGTGCTGCGCGTGGACAACCAGAACAACAACCCGAAAATCATACTCAGCCGTATCGCACCTGAATTCCTGCAACGACTGCTCGAACAGGAAGTACCCGAAATCGGCGACGGACTCATCACCGTACACCAGATAGCACGCATACCGGGCGAGCGAGCCAAGATTGCAGTAGAAAGCTACAACGACCGCATCGACCCCGTCGGAGCATGTGTGGGCGTGAAAGGCAGCCGTATCCACGGAATTGTGCGCGAACTGCACAACGAGAGCATCGACGTCATAAACTATACAGCCAACACAAAACTGCTCATACAACGCGCATTGGCACCGGCACACGTAAACTCAATCACACTGCACGAAGAAGATCGCAAGGCAGAAGTATATCTCAACCCTGACCAAGTGTCGCTGGCAATCGGAAAGAACGGTATGAACATAAAACTGGCAAGTATGCTCACCAACTACACCATCGACGTATTCCGCGAACTCGACGACAACGAGAAGAACCTCGACGATATCTACCTCGACGAATTCAAGGACGAAATCGAAGGATGGGTAATCGATGCAATAAAGAAACTCGGCCTTGACACTGCACGTGCAGTACTCGAAGCCCCACGCGACCTGCTCATCGAGAAGGCCGACCTCGAAGAAGACACCGTTGACGATGTAATCAGAATCCTGAAATCGGAGTTTGAAGACTGATACGGACACGACACACACCCATAACCTATTGCTTTTTTCAACTATTAATTATCAATTTGTATAGATGCCAAGACTCAATAAAGCACTAAAAGAACTGAACGTGGGAATCAACACCGTGGCTGAATTCCTGCAAAAGAAAGGCAAACCACTCGACGACGCGAGCATCAATGCTAAAATATCCGACGAACAGTACGACCTGCTGCTCGCAGAGTTTGGCGGCGACAAACTCAAAAGTCAGGAGACCCGCCTCGACATCATGAAGCGCAAGGAAAAAGAAAGCCAGGAAAAGGCTGAGCGACGTGAACGCGAGAGGCAGGAACAACAACGCCGTGAGGCTGAACTCAGGAAACAAAAGGAACAACAAGAAGTGTTCCGCATGAGCAGTGAGGCTAAGGCTGAGATAAAGGTGGTAGGCCGACTCGTGACCGAGAAAAAAACTGCGCCTGCAACTGCTGAACAGCCTAAACCAGTAGAGCCGGCACCGAAAGAAGAACCAAAAGCACCTGTGGCAGAAGAAAAAGTGGAAGAAACCACTCAGGCTGAAACAAAGCAACAGGAAGTGGAACCACAGCAGAAAAAAACGGCTGAGGTGCCAGTGAAAAATGTTGCCGAACAGGCCGAAACACTAAAACAGGAAGAACAGGCCGACCCCGCAGAACCGAAAGCCGAGGCTGAAACACCTGCTGCAGAAACACCTGCAGCACAAGACAACGGTCCGAAAAAAGAAACACAACTCGAAGACAACGGAAACGGAGTATATCATGTGACAACACCCGATGCCGGACTCAACTTCAAGAAAGTGGGATTCATCGACCTCAGCAACATCAACTCGAAAACACGCCCCGACAAGAAATCAAAGGCCGAACGCAGGAAAGAGCGTGAAGAGAAAGAACGTGTGCGCCAGGAAGCCAAGAACAAGTATAAAGAGTCGCTGATGAAAGAAATCGGCGGCAAAGACGACAATGCCGACGAAGAAGGCAAACGCAAGAAACGTCAGCGCATAAACAAAGGCAAGATCGACATCAACGCCGTGGCAAGCCAGCAACAAAACACACCGAAGGCCGACAAGCAAAAACAACGCGGAGGACAAGGAGGCGGACGACCGAACCCTAACACACCTGCACCTGCCAAGACAGGAAAGAAAAACAAGAAGAAACAAGCCGAGGTAAAACTCGAACTGAGCGACGAAGAAGTAGCAAAGCAGGTGAAAGAAACATTGGCACGACTCACCACCAAGTCGGTGAAGAGCAGTGTGAAGAACCGTAAAGAGAAACGTGAACGCCACCGCCACGAACTGGAAGAAGGAGAAGATGCCAACAACAAAGTGCTGCAACTCACAGAGTTTGTGACGGCAAACGAACTTGCAACTATGATGAATGTACCAGTAACAAAAGTTATCGGAACATGTATGTCAATAGGAATCATGGTGAGCATAAACCAACGACTCGATGCCGAAACCATCAACATGGTGGCCGAGGAATTCGGATTCACAACCAACTACGTGAGCGAAGAAGTGACACACGCCATCGAAGAAGTAGCCGACTCGGAAGAAGACCTGCAAGACCGCGCACCTATCATCACAGTGATGGGACACGTTGACCACGGAAAGACTTCGCTGCTCGACTACATACGCAACACCAATGTGATTGCCGGCGAGGCAGGAGGAATCACACAGCACATCGGTGCATACAACGTGAAAATGGCCGACGGCCGACACATCACATTCCTCGACACCCCGGGACACGAAGCATTCACAGCCATGCGTGCACGTGGAGCACAAGTCACCGATATCGCAATCATCATCATCGCCGCCGACGATGCAATCATGCCACAAACCCGTGAAGCCATCGCTCATGCACAGGCCGCAGGTGTACCTATGGTGTTTGCAATAAACAAGATAGACAAGCCGGGAGCAAATCCTGAGAAAATAAAAGAACAACTGGCTGCAATGAACCTCCTCGTCGAAGACTGGGGCGGCAAGTACCAGAGCCAGGACATCAGTGCCAAGAAGGGTATCGGCGTCGAGGAACTCATGGACAAAGTGCTGCTCGAAGCTGAGATGCTCAAGGCAACAGGCTCTATCATCGAATCGACACTCGACCGTGGACGCGGATACGTGGCAACAGTATTGTGTCAGAACGGAACCCTGCACCAAGGCGACATAGTGCTGGCTGGTACACACTACGGACGTATCAAGGCCATGTTCAACGAACGTGGACAAAAGATAGAAAAAGCATTGCCAGCCGAGCCGGCTGTGATACTCGGACTCAACGGCGCACCTACAGCCGGAGACACGTTCCACGTGATGGAAACCGAGCAGGAAGCACGCGAGATATGCAACAAGCGCGAACAACTGAAACGCGAGCAGGGACTGAGAACCATGAAACGTATCGACCTCAACGAACTTGGACGACGCATCGCACTAGGCGACTTCAAGGAACTCAATATCGTGGTGAAGGGCGACGTTGACGGCTCAATCGAGGCACTGTCCGACTCTCTCATCAAACTCTCGACCGAAAAGATTCAGGTAAATGTGATACACAAAGCCGTAGGACAGATAAGCGAGAGCGATGTAACACTGGCTGCAGCATCCGATGCCATCATCGTCGGCTTCCAGGTACGCCCGTCGAAAGCAGCACGTACATTGGCCGATCAGGAAGGCGTCGATATACGCCTATACTCTGTGATTTACGACACAATCGAGGAAATCAAGAGCGCAATGGAAGGAATGCTCGCACCAGAAACCAAGGAGGAAATCACCGCTACGGTAGAAGTACGTCAGGTATATCACATCACCAAAGTCGGTACTGTGGCCGGTGCATTCGTCACAAGCGGAAAGGTGCAGCGTAGCAACAAGGTACGTGTCATCCGTGACGGAATCGTGGTTTATACCGGACAGATAAATGCCCTCAAACGTTTCAAAGACGACGTGAAAGAAGTCGGCACAAACTTCGAGTGCGGTATCTCAATCGTAAACTATGACGACATACGCGAGGGTGATATCCTTGAAACATTTGCCGAGATAGAAGTGAAGCAAAAGTTGTAATGGCAAAAGAATCGAATGAGTATGTACGCCAGGTGGCAAACGAGCAGTACAAGTATGGCTTCACCACCGACGTACATACCGAAATCATAGAACGCGGACTAAACGAAGACGTAGTGCGGCTCATATCGGCCAAGAAAGAGGAACCCGAGTGGTTGCTTGACTTCCGTCTGAAAGCCTACCGCCACTGGACCACGATGAAGCAACCCGAGTGGGGACATCTGGATATGCCTGATATAGATTATCAGGCTATATCCTATTATGCCGACCCTACACGCCGTGCCTCGTCGGACGGAAAACCAAAGGAGATTGACCCCGAACTGGTGAAGACATTCGACAAACTGGGCATACCGCTCGAGGAACGCATGACGCTAAGCGGCACTGCAGTCGATGCCGTCATGGACTCGGTGTCGGTGAAGACCACACATCAGAAACTGTTGCAGGAGAAAGGAATCATCTTCTGCTCGATAAGCGAGGCCGTGAAACAACATCCCGACCTCGTGCGTCAGTATCTGGGCAGTGTGGTGCCATATCGTGACAACTACTTCGCCGCACTCAACTCCGCAGTCTTCAGCGACGGCTCGTTCGTATATATCCCAAAGAATACACGTTGCCCGATGGAACTGTCCACCTACTTCCGCATCAACGCACGCGGAACTGGACAGTTTGAACGTACGCTTATCGTTTGCGACGACGATTCATACGTGTCGTACCTCGAAGGATGCACCGCACCTATGCGCGACGAAAACCAGCTACATGCTGCCATCGTCGAGATTGTGGTGATGAACCGTGCCGAAGTGAAGTACAGCACCGTGCAGAACTGGTACCCGGGCGATAAGGATGGCAAGGGCGGAGTGCTCAACCTCGTGACAAAACGCGGACACCTGCGTGGCGACAACAGCAAACTGTCGTGGACACAGGTCGAGACAGGTTCGGCCATAACATGGAAATACCCCAGCTGCGTCCTTTCAGGCAACGACTCAGTGGCCGAATTCTATTCGGTGGCAGTGACCAACAACCATCAGCAAGCCGATACGGGCACAAAGATGATTCATATCGGTAAAGGCACTCGCAGTACGATAATAAGCAAAGGCATTTCGGCAGGGAAGAGTCAGAACTCATACCGCGGACTGGTGAAGATTGGCCGTAAAGCCGATGGAGCCCGCAACTACAGTTCGTGCGACTCGTTGCTGCTTGGCAGCCGATGTGGTGCGCATACATTCCCTTACCTCGACGTTCAAAACAACACTGCAACAGTGGAACATGAGGCAACGACGTCGAAGATATCCGAGGATCAGCTCTTCTACTGCAACCAACGCGGCATCTCGACCGAAGAAGCCATCGGGCTTATCGTCAACGGATATGCCAAAGACGTGCTCAATAAGCTGCCGATGGAATTTGCTGTAGAGGCGCAGAAACTGTTGTCGGTATCGCTCGAGGGTAGTGTGGGATAGCGTGGCAAGGCAAAATACAGGTATCAGCATAGTGATATTGAAATAGCAAACAAGTAATCATCATGCAGCAATCGGAAGTGAAGCAGTGGCTGTCGGGGGTATCCTACGAGTTGGCATTTTGGAACAACGTCTATCGTTGGAAATCGGCGTACGACGGCATGTTCTGTTGGTCACGATATGGCTCGACGTTGCAACTCGAGGGTATGGACATCGTTGCATTCCTGTCACAAATCGACCACCCGGTTGTATATGATGTGGGATGTGGTATGAGCTATGCACATGGTGATCACCTGCCGTCGACGGATGGCAATATCAAACTCGATGTGCACTACATCGACCCGCTGGCACACTTCTACAACAAGATTAAGTACCAGTACAGGCGTGATGTGCCCGATGTGGAATTTGGCATGCTCGAGTATCTCACTGCGACGGCTGGAGCCGATAGTGCTCATCTGATTATCGTACAGAATGCGCTTGACCACTCGGCAAACCCTGTACAGGGAATCACGGAAGCCCTGTGTACGCTGAAGGTGGGGGGACGTCTCTATTTGTGTCATCATCCCAACGAAGCCGAGGCCGAGCACTACAAAGGCTTCCATAAGTATAATATAACCGAGGAAGGTGGCAAGTTCATCATCTGGAACAAGAACCACCGCTTCGTGGTAGATGACCTTATAAGCGCATGTGCATCGGTCAACACCTTCCGACTAGAAAACGGCTTCATCGTTAGTGTTATAGAGAAACGTTCCGATTGCATCCAGGATAATAATCAGCAGAGCCTGCAAGGGTTGATGGATGCCGTGGCCGAAATGATGCAACTGAGTCGAAAGCCAAGCTTTGCAATGTGGCAGCAGATGAAGTACTGCTGGTACAACACCATACAGTTCTTTGTGCAGGCACTGCCATGGGAATGCAGGATGAAGCTGCGAAGGTTAATATATAGAAAGTAACAGACAATACATATAATGTTAGAGATACGCAACTTACATGCCCGTGTTGAGGGCAAAGAGATATTGAAAGGAGTAGATCTTACCATTCGTGATGGTGAGATACATGCCTTGATGGGAACGAATGGTGCAGGTAAGAGCACGTTGAGCAACGTGATTGTAGGGCATCCTAAGTATGAGGTGACCGAAGGTAGCATCACTTTCGATGGCCTTGATTTGCTCAAAATGAGTCCTGAGGAACGCAGCCACGCAGGCATCTTCATGTCGTTCCAGCTTCCTGTCGAGATACCAGGGGTGAGCATGACCAACTTCATGCGTGCTGCCGTCAATGCACGTCGTGAGGCTTTGGGGCAGGAACCATTGAAATCTACCGACTTCCTCCGCCTGATGCGCGACACTCAGAAACTTGTCGATATCGACAAACGACTTGTTTCGCGCAGTGTGAACGAGGGGTTCTCGGGAGGCGAGAAGAAGCGCAACGAGATATTCCAGATGGCAATGCTGCAACCGACGTTCTGCATACTCGACGAGACCGACAGCGGACTCGATGTCGATGCGTTGCGTGTGGTTGCCGAGGGATTCAACAAGCTTCGTAATGAAAAGACAAGTGCCATGGTCATCACACACTATCAGCGACTTCTCGATTATATCCGTCCCGACATTGTTCATGTGTTGCTCGACGGACGCATAGTGAAAACCGCAGGGCCGGAGCTGGCTCGTGAGATTGAAGAACGTGGATTTGACTGGATACGCTGATGGATACAATTCAAACATATCTTGACCTATATGCCAGACATCGTGACCAGCTCATGTCGGTTGCTCCCGATGTTATGAATTCGTTGCGCGATGATGCTATCCGTGCGTTCCAGCAGCAAGGATTTCCTTCGCAGAAGGTTGAGGAATATAAATACACCGATACGGCGCAGGCCTTCGGTGGCGGCTACGAGTTGTCGATTGCTGCTACATGTGTAACGGCCAAGGATGCACCGGTTGCTGTAAACAACAGCGAGCTGCTGCATAAATACTATGGCCAATGCACCGATACATCCGACCCGATTGTTGCTCTCAATACTGCGTTCGCAACCGAATGTCTGTGCATACATGTGGGTCGTAATCAGCAGGTTGAGCGGCCGCTTGAGATATCGGATATAATGAAGGCTCAGACCGACAAGATGGAACACAAGCGCATACTCATTGTGCTCGAAGAAAATGCGTCGCTGACGTTGCTGATGCATTATGAGGCAACCGACCCGGTACGTTTTCTCACCACTCAGGTAGTAGAGGTGTTTGTGGGCGATGGCGCCCATCTTGATATGTACGAGATAGAGGAAACCCATGCCGGCTGTACCCGCTTCAACAACATATCATTCAATGTGATGCGCAATGCCACGGTTCGTCATAATGGCATCACGCTGTTCAATGGTACTACTCGCAACACTGTCAGTGTAGCATTGAAGGGTGAATACAGTGAGGTGACGCTCAACGGATGTGCCATGGAAGACAAGAGCCAGCATGTTGATGTGAACACTCTGATTCGTCATGAAGTGCCTCGGTGTACGAGCCAC
>CAMHPM010000043.1 GCA_946187025.1 uncultured Prevotellaceae bacterium | reverse complement strand
CACGGACAGTTTGCACTGCCCGACTCGGCTTTTGCCGGATACTATGAAATAAGAGCCTATACCAAATGGATGCTCAACTTCGGCTACGAACACGAGCAGATACTCCCCGAAAAAATATGCAAGCGCCTCATCGGCGGTGATGACGACGAGCGCAAGCTTAACCGCAACTACTTCGGATTGTTCTCGAGAGTGGTGGCCGTATATAACCGTCCGGCAGCAGACACCGACTTCCGCAACAAGCAGATGCCGCTGAAGGTAACAATGGGCGACTACGAACGACGATACCTCGAGCCGCCACTAAACATGAAGTTCTACCCCGAAGGGGGCTACATCATTGCCGGAGCGACATGCCGCGTGGCATGGGAAGCAACGAACGAGCAGCTGAAACGCATCGACATAGAAGGCGAGCTGCTGGAGGGCGACTCGACGGTGATGAAGCTGAAAGGAAGCCGTGCCGGGCGCGGAATGCTGGAATACACCTTCAAGGCGGGAAAAGACTACCATGTGCACACCACATACAACGGCACCACATACACCTTCGACATGCCGGCACCACAGGCAGAGGGCGTGGCACTGAGGGTGGAAACCAGCGACGAGGCCGTGACGATGAAGATAGAGACACGGTTCGACTCACTGCCCGAGTTGTATGTGTCGGTCATAAGCGGTGGACACAAAGTGTGTGTAGAGCAGGTGACGGGCCCCGAAATAGTGTTCGACATAAACGACATGCCATGCGGCGTATGCCAGGCCACGGTGTTCGACACCGACGGCACCGTATATGCCGACCGGCTCTTCTTTGCCGACCACACCGACCAACTCAAGGCACATGCCATCGTAGGCATCGACACGGCATACCGCTACAAGCCCTACGAAAAGATAAGAATACCACTGCTGCTGACCGACCACCGCGGACGTCCGCTCAGGGAGCAGACCGTATCGGTGTCGGTGCGCGACCGCTTGCAGCTCGACCCCACATTCGCCACAGGAAACATACTGACCAACCTGCTGCTCGAGAGCGACATCAAGGGATTCATCGAAAACCCCGACCAGTACTTCGACCCCACAAACACCAACCGCCAAGCCGACCTCGACCTGCTGATGATGATACAGGGATGGCGCCGATACGACTGGAAAGAAGTGGCCACACTGAAACGGCCGAAGCTCGACTACAAGGCCGAACGCAAGATGTATATATATGGCGAGACACGACTACTGAGAGGCAAGCTGGCAAAAACACTGCACAAGAATTCGTGGAGCGACATCACACTCACGGCACAGATAATCAACGACACGACACAAAGCCGGCATCCGACCGATGCCAACCAGCTGGGAATCATCGAACTCGACTCGGAAGGACACTTCAAGATACAATACGACCCATTCTACGAAAAATCGCGCCTCATACTACGTGCCCTGTTCAACAGCCAACGCGAAAAAGGCGTGCTGCAAAAGACATTGGCCAGCCCAAACATATTTAAGAGCCAGACACAATTCAACTACTACGACCACGACAGCATACTGTTCATACGCAAGGAATACTTCTTCCCGATATGCGTGAAACAACTCAGCTGGTACGAGACCAACCAACCGCTGGAACTACCAGGGATGAAACTGACATGGGACGACTACCAGCGCGAAATATATGCCGCCGAATGGATTCCGGAAGTGAGGGTGACGGCCGAACGACAACATGCCCGACACAGACGGGACAAGCCCGTGCAAGTGCTCGACTTCTATGATTTCTTCAACGACATAACCGACATGGGCTACCACCTCGGCACCTACAACTTTGCAAACGACTCGATAGACATCGGCTTCTACGAAGATGCACTGTTTGCATATCAACAACACCAGAACCCACACAGCAAGGTGAACAAAGAGAAAGGCTGGCTCTATCTCAACTGGAAGCAACCATGGGAATACAATCAACAATACGCGGCAAACAGCATGTCGTATCTTTTACATAATATATACAACCTTGCAACAATAAAGAAACTATATATCATAACCGACAACTCGCGCCGCCCGTCAACCTACGAGCTGCACCACCTCGACGGCTGGAGCGAAGGAGGACGTGCCAATGGTCTGTCGTCGTATATCAACATCAGCCTGAGCCAGTCGGACCGCACCGAACGCTTCGGGCGCGAATACATACTGCCCGGATTCAACCGGCCGGCCGAATTCTACAGTCCCGACTACTCACACGCCGCGCCACCCGACCCGGCTACAGCTGCCGACCACCGGCGCACCCTGTACTGGAACCCCGAGGTGAAGACCGACAAATACGGCCAGGCATATATCGAACTATACAACAGCTCGGTGTGCCAAAGTCTGGATGTAGAAGTTGAAGGACTGACAAAATATGGAGAATTCATTGTGAACGAGCGGAGGCTGCCATAACGCACAAACCAAGGCCGACGATATGGGAAACACCAATCCCAGCAAAAACGGCAGACGCAATAAAGAAACAGCAACGTACGCAATAAAAAACAACAACGAATGTAATAAAAAAACGGCAGACGCAATGCGTCCGCCGTTTTTGCATCTCGGGCAATATGCCTCCGATTACTTGATTCCGAGCTTAGTCTTCACCTGGCTGGTGATGTCGGTGCTGAGAGTTTCGTTGAAATACATGATAGGTGTTTCCTGTGCCGAGATATCCATCACATACACATAACCACCTGCCGCACCAACCTCGTTGATGGCCTTGAACAGCTTCTCGTGTATCGGAGCCAGCTTCTCCTGATATTTAGTTTGAAGATCTTGTTCGCTCTTCTGTGCAAACTCCTCAAGACGCTGGTTGAGGTCCTGCAGTTCCTGCTGACGACGCTGCTTGGTTGCTTCAGGGAATGTAGCCTCGTTCTTCTGGTAGTCCTCAAGTTTGGTACGGAACTCGTCTTGAAGACGCTTCAACTCCTCCTGATACTGAGTTGACAATGTCTGCAGTTCGGTTTGTGCAGCCGTTGTCTCTGGCATTGCTTTGAAAACTTCGGTCGCATTGATGTGCGCAAATTTCTGCGCCATGGCACTCATCGGTAACACAACAAGTGCAAAGATAATCAGTTTCTTCATAATCTTATTTGCTATTTACGAATTTACTATTTAATAATTTATTACTTGATATGAGTTAAAGGAGATAAAAGGAGTCTTAATAACCCAGCTTTTGCAACACTTCGTCACTTATATCGATTTTTGGCGAAGCATAGATGATGCTACCTGCCGATGCACGGTCGTGTACGAGCTGGTAGCCTTTTTGGTCGGCTATGTCTTTGATGGCATTGTATATCTCGTCCTGGATAGGTGCCATGAGGCTCTGACGTTTCTTATACAACTCACCTTCACTGCTGAAGTATTTCTTCCTCAGTTCGCTGGCCGACTTCTCTTTGGCCATGATGGCCTCTTCGGCCTTCTGCTTTTGAGCATCGGAGAGGAACACAACCTCCGACTGGTACTTCTTGTACATTGTCTCTACCTCCTGCACGATGGCCTCCACTTCGCCTTCCCACTTCTTCGATATCTGGTTCAGCTGTTCGTTAGCGCGCTCATAGGCTGGCACATGCTTCAGGATATACTCCATATCAACAAGAGCAAACTTCTGTGCACTTACTGCCGTGCTGGTCAGTATGCACATGGCGAGGATTATCAGTTTCTGTTTCATTTTATTTACCATTTACGAATTTACTATTTAATTCTATTTATTCATTTCTATTTACATTCCTTCCGGATGGCTGGAGTTTTGAGTTTATGCGAGAACTCAAGAACTTAAAAACTTAAGAACTTAAAAACTCAAGAACTCAAGAACTAACTCCCAATCATACTAGAACTCTTGTCCGAGCACAAAGTGGAAATGGCTTCCACCTGGTGACGACGAACCAAACACTTTGTCGAATCCGTATGCGTAGTCAATACCCATCATTCCCACCATTGGCAAGAAGAGACGCACACCGACTCCAGCCGAGCGTTTCATGTCGAATGGGTTGAACTTGCGTATGTCGTTCCAAGCATTACCGCCCTCGACAAATGCCAGTCCGTAGATATTGGTCTGCCCCTGCAGGAGGAACGGATATCGGATTTCGAGACCGATGCGCGAATATGCGTATCCTTCATAGTTAATCGATGGTGTAAGAGCTCCGTTTTCATAACCGCGAAGTGCAATGGTCTCGGTGTAGTAGCTCGATGAATATCCGGTCATACCGTCACCACCCACATAGAATGTCTCGAATGGTGAGCGTTTGTTTTTGTTATAATGTCCGAGAAATCCGAGGTCGAAACGTGTCATGAGCACAAATGGCTTGCGACCATCGGTGAGTGCTGTATAGAACTTTGAGTTGAACTTCCATTTGTGGTATTCAATCCAGCGGTATTTCTTCTGCAAGTCGCGGTCATAGCTCGCATCGCTACGGGTGGATGCGAGGCTGCCGTAGTCAACACCATCCCACAACGAGTAAGGCGGAGTGGCACTTACCGAGAACGAGATGTCGGAACCCTGGCTTGGGTAGATAGGGTTGTTGATCGACGAGCGTGCCAGCTGAACGGTGAGGTTGATGTTGTTACAGTTTCCGTTGTTGATGAGGAAGTATTCCCAATCCTTCAGCATATATCGTGTGAACGACAGATATGTGCGCAGGTAGAAGTTGTTGTCGGGCCATGTGAGTCGTTTACCCCAACCCACAGTTAGTCCGAAGAGCTGCAGGTATTTATCAGGGTCGTAGTACGACGAATAGTTGTTGTAGCCATAGTTGTTGTAGTTGCCATATCCATAGAGGTATGACATGTATGAGTTGTAGTAGTTGCTGTTGTAGTAGCTGCTGCTCACATCGGTTTGTCGTGAATAGAACGCAGATATCGACAGCGAGTTTGGTCGCTTGCCTCCGAACCATGAATCGGAGAACGATATGCTGTACGACTGGTAGTAGCTGCCGTTTGTCGAGCCGCTAAGTTCGAATTCCTGTCCGTCGCCCTGTGGCAGTATGCCTCGGTGATTGCGGTTTTTGCCGAACAGGTTGCGCATAGAGAAGTTGTTGAACTTGAGTCCGATCTTGCCAATGACACCTTGCTGCCCCCATCCGAGCGAGAACTCTACTTGGTCGCTGGCTTTTGGTGTGAGCCCGATGTTGAGATCGACGGTGCTGTTGTCTTGGTCGGCCTGAATCCATTCGCCCGGGTTTAGTGCCTCGGGGTCGAAGTGTACCATCTGGCTTATTTCGCGTGCGGTCTCCTTAAATGAATCCATGGTGAAGAGGTCGCCTGGCTTGAGTTTCAGCTCACGGCGTATCACGTCTTCATAAACCTTGTCGTTACCGAAAATAACGATCTTGTTGATTGTGGCCTGCTTGCCTTCTTGTATGCGTATTTCCAGGTCGATGGAGTCGCCATCGACGTCGGCCTCGGTATATTCAACCCGGCTGAATACGTAGCCGTGGTTGTAGTATTGGTTGCCTATCGACTGGTCGTCCTTCTGCAGGCGGTCCGTGAGTTTGGTCTGGTTATACACGTCGCCGCGTTTCATCTGCAGTGCTTCGTTCAGTACGTCGGAGTTGTAGATGGTGTTGCCTATCCACTCCACGTTTCTCAGGTAGTATTTCTGTCCTTCGTCGATGTTTATATACACATCTACGAGGTTGTCGCCTACGTTCACGATGCTGTCCGACACGATATATGCATCGCGGAATCCCAGTTCGTTGTACTTCTCGATTACACGGTCTTTGTCTTCTTCGTACTTGTCGGCAATGAATTTCTTTGCCTTGAAGAGGCTTTTGAGTCCGCGTTCGTTGGTTTTCTTCAGCAGTCCGCCCGAGAAGAGTCCGCCGACAAACTTGCTTCGAGGTATGTTGTTGTTGCCGGTGATGTATATTTTGTTTACTCTCACCTTCTCGTTCTTGTCGATGTTTACATCTACGATGAGTTGGTCGTTGTGTGCTATATCGTCTTTCTGGATTATCTCGACCGTTGCGTTTTTGAATCCTTTGTCGTCGAAATAGCGTTTCACGATGGTCTGAGCGTTGTTTATCATGTTAGGCGTGATTTGTGTGCCTTTCACGATGCCTATTTTGTTGGCCAGTTCGTCGCGCTCGTTTTTCTTCACTCCGTTGATGTTTACTTCCGACACTTTCGGTCTCACGGCCAACACTATGTTAAGGAAGATGGAGTCGTTGCGTATTTCGTCGGCTTCGATCTTTACATTCGAGAAGAGTCCGTAGCTCCAGTATTTCTTCACGGCGTTGGTGATGTCGTCGCCAGGCACACGTATGTCGTCGCCGATGGTGAGACCGGCAATTGCCTTGAGCGTATTTTCCGGGTAGTTTTTTACTCCCTCGTTGGCGGCTACGATTGATATTCCGCCAAGTGTATATGTATGTGGTTGGCCGTATATGATATTTGGTTTGTCTTGTGCTTTTGCCGCGATTGATGCTGCAAATGTGGTGATTATGAAGACTGCCAGCCTTATGTATGTCTTTGTTTTGGTCATCTCTTCTTGTTTCATTGTTTTTCGCTTTCAACCTGCTCTCCGGTCTTTCCATAGCGGCGCTGTCGTCCCTGGTAGTCGATGATTGCCTTATGGAACTCCTCGATATTGAAGTCGGGCCAGTATGTGTCGGTGAAGTAGAATTCGGAATATGCGCATTGCCACAGTAGGTAGTTGCTCAGTCGCAGTTCGCCTCCTGTTCGTATGAGCAGTTCGGGTTCTGGCATGTTGCGTGTCTCGAGGTGCTGGTCGATTGTGTGCTGGTCGATGTCGTCGGGATTTAGTTTTCCGCTTGCAGCCTCGGCTGCTATTTCCTTCACGGCTTTTGTTATCTCCCATTTAGACGAGTAGCTCAGTGCGAGTACCAGGCATGTGGCTGTGTTCTTGCTCGTGACGTCGATGAGGTGTTGCACGGCATCCTGCACGACCTGCGGCAGGCGTTTCGTGTCGCCAATCACTTCGAAGCGTGCGTTGTTCTTCATGAAGAGTTCGTCTTCGAGGTGTTGCAGGAGTATTGCCATGAGTGCCGACACTTCTTCGGCTGGTCGGTTCCAGTTTTCGGTGGAGAAGGTGTAGAGAGTGAGGTAGTCCATCCCGAGTCGGGTGGCTTCTTCCATAATCTCGTGTACCTGCCATGCTCCTTGCTGGTGGCCGGCAGTGCGTTCCTGTCCGCGTGCTTTTGCCCATCGTCCGTTGCCGTCCATGATGATAGCTACGTGGCGCGGTATCCTGGTTCTGTCTAACTTGTCAGTCATTGTTACATTTTCTATATTTAGGGAAGAGGTCGTATGTGATGTAGATCATTGTCATCGAGTATGAGTCTTTGTTTTTGAGGAATCCGCCGCTGATGTTGTATGGGTCGCTTATTCCGTCGAGTTTGTCGCTCATGCTGAATCTTATTGTCCAGTCCACTCCACAGTTGAGTCGCTCTTTCAGTTTGTATCTCACTCCGATTCCGACAGGTATGTTCATCGTGAGTGTCTTTCCTGCGTAGGTGAATCCCAGTCCTGCCTGTATGTATGGTGCTAGTCGTTTTGTGCCTTTGTATCCGGCTCCGGTGCCGTAAGCCCATGCGTTGAGTTCGTATTGGCACGAGAGGTCGGCCAGTGTGTTTGAGAATTTCCATTCCTGACCTACAGCCTGCGGGTATTTGGTGGGGCCGTCGAGGGCATTGCCCGATATTTTTGTCAGTGCCAGGTCGAACTTCATCGCCATGCGTGGGTTGATGTTGTAGCGGCCTACGAATGCGGCTGCCGGCTGTGTGTTTTTGTATAGTGCAGAGTAGTTTGCATCGCCAAGGTAGAAGTTGGCTCCGAGCATTCCGCCCAGTTCCATCTTGTATTCCAGTTCCTGTGCCGTGGCTGTGGTCATGGTTGCAAGGCATAGGATGATTGCTGCAATGTGTCTCTGTCTCATTTTTTTCTCTTATTTATTGAGTTTGCCGCGCCAGATGTGTGGTTTGCCATCATCGCCGGTTTGCAGCATCCAGATGTACTGTCCTGATGTATTTACACACACTTTCCGTCCTGCGGCTACTTGTGATGGCGGGAACTGGTATTGTGTGACGGCGCGCCACGTGATTCCGTTGTCGTATGACTTGTAGAACTTGCTGTTGTCGCCTCCGATGGCATATACTGCTCCGTCGAAATGGAATGCAGTGATGTTGCCGATTGCCGGGAGCGGGTATCCGTTTTCTGATGTGACGGTTATGTAGTCCCAGTGTTGGTTGGTCACGTTGTTGTCGGCTGCCACTTTATACCACACCACGGCATGGTCGGTCACTGCATCGGCCTGGCCCACGATGAGGTCCACCTTGATGTTTGGGTTTGAGCGTGCCGGGTAGCTCATGTATGACGGCCATGTGGTCGGGAGCATGTTGGCTGCAGCCGTGGTTTCCACCTGCCACTGGCTGAGGTCGGCGGTTGCGATGATGTCGTCGCCTGCTTGTGCATAGAGGTAGTAGCTGTCGGCTGCGAGGAGGCGTGTCACGATGCGGTCGGAGGCCACGCTCCATGTCTGTCCGTCGGCAGTGCGGAGTATGGTGCCTGTGTTGTCGGTGGTGTATAGGTGGTCGCCGAATGTGATGATGCCTTCAGAACTCACCTTGCCTCCGCCTGCCACGACGAGTGGCTGCGGGGCGGTCCATGTCTGTCCGTCGGTCGATGTTGCCACTTGTGTCTGTCCGTCTTTTGTGCCGAAGACATACATGTTTCCCTCGGTTGTTATCATGTTGAGGTCTTGGGTCAGGCCCAGTGTCGAGGCGTCGATGTCGGTCCACATGAGTGAGTCGGGGTTGGCTGCTGCCAGGTTGATCACTGCCGTGTAGTGTTTCATCGAAACGCCGTCGGTGGCCACAACGAGGAAATCGACCGGATGGGTAAAGTCCAGTGAGTCGCCACGGCCTATGATGGGGTAATAGACTGAGTCGATCATGGTGTAGAGCGTTGCACTGCATTCGATGCGTGGCACCACTCTGCGTAGGTCAACCCACTCGGGCAGTGAGTCGATGGAGTAGATCCGTCCGTTCACCTGGTCGATATTGAACTTCACGCTGCTTCCGCCCACGGTCCTTGAATAGGTGCTGTCTATTCCGGCTGCCGTGAGTGTATGGCGCACGGTTGTGATGTCGCCTACCGAAAA
>CAMHPM010000042.1 GCA_946187025.1 uncultured Prevotellaceae bacterium | reverse complement strand
ACGACCTCGCAGGCGGAGCCGTTGCAACACCTAACCCAGCAACCTACAACATCGAGACCGCTGCCTTCGCACTCACCAACCCAACCCGCGAGGGCTACACCTTCGCAGGATGGACCGGCACCGACCTCACTGCAGCAACCACTGCTGTAACCATTGCTAAGGGCTCTATAGGCGACCGCAGCTATGTTGCTACATGGACTCCTATTACATATAATGTGACCTACGACCTCGCAGGCGGAGCCGTTGCAACCGACAATCCTGCAACCTATAACATCGAATCGGCTGCATTCACACTCACCAACCCAACCCGCAACGGCTACACCTTCGCAGGATGGACCGGCACCGACCTCGGCGCAGCAACCGCTACAGTGACCGTAGCTAAGGGCTCGATGGGCAACCGCACCTACACCGCTACATGGACACCAGTGACCTACACCATCACTTACGACCTTGCAGGCGGAACCGTATCGACAGCTAACCCAACATCATACAACATCGAGACTGCTGCCTTCACACTCAACAACCCAACCCGCGAACATTACCTCTTCGCAGGATGGACCGGCACCGACCTCACATCAGCAACCGAAGAGGTTAGCGTGGCTAAGGGCTCGACCGGCAACCGCAGCTACACCGCTACATGGACCGAAGCAACCTATGCAGTAAGCATCAGCGGTGCAGGCGTGACAGCATCCAACAACTCACCGAAGTATGGCGAAAGCGTCACCATCACAATCGCCGACGATCCTGACCGTACACTCTCTGCCCTTACCATAAACGGCACCGACGTGACATCAAGCGTAGCGGATGGTAAATACACCATTGCCAGCGTGAGCGGCGACGTGGCTGTAGTTGCTACATTCGCTTCGACCAAGGAATTCATCACTATCGGAAGCCTCGGAATCTGCACATTCAGCTGCAGCAAAGACCTCGACTTCACTGGCAGCGACGTGCGTGCATACATTGCAGGCGGCTACAACAAGGGCACCAACACAGTGCTTCTCGTCCGTGTTTACGATGTTCCTGCTGGTACAGGCGTTATCCTCAAGGGAGCAGCCGGTACATACAAGGTGCCATACGTAACCTCTCAGGCATATTATGTGAACATGCTCGTGGCACAACTCACTGCTGCAAACATTAGTCAGACAAGCGGTACGATGACCAACTACCTGCTTGGTAACGCTGAAGACGGACTCGGATTCTACCTCGCCAAGGCTGACGGCACATCGAAGCTGGCTGCACAGCGTGCATACCTGCAAGTGCCTACAGCATTTGTTGCCGGCGAATCGAAGGTGCGCTACATATTCGAAGACGACGCAGTGCCTACCGACATTGCTGACTTCGAGATGTACAACAAGAAGCAAATCAATGGCATCTATAACATGAGCGGCCAGAAGCTCGACGGAGTGCAGCGTGGCCTCAACATCATAGACGGCAAGAAAGTGCTTATTAAGTGATTTTACATACCTGCCCCTCTCCCTTCGATTGAGGGTAGGGGCAGGGTTTGTTGCAACGTTTTAATAAGAAACATCATTAACAGAAAAGACAATGAAGAAAACGTATTTAATACCAGTAACCGTTGTTGAAGACGTGGAACTCGGTAGCATAACTATGGCAAACCTCTCGGAGACAGAAACCGAAAGCGGAGGCGGACTCAGTGGCAAGGAGATAGGCGAAGGTCTGGCTCCAGGTCGTGTCGAATGGGAGGAGTTTTAGTAACAACCCTCCACTTCAACACAACATAGACAGACACCCTAAATCCTATAAAAGAAAGGTCGCCAATGCAACACAATGTGCATTGGCGACCTTTCGTCTTGAATCGCGTGACTATATCCTGAATCGCGTGACTATATCCTGAATCGCGTGACTATATTCTGAATCGCGTGACTATATTCTGAATCGCGTGACTATATCCTGAATCGCGTGACTATATCTTGAATGCCATATCTTTATCCTGTCAGCTCTTTATCTTTTCTCCTGCAATCCATTGTTTCGGGCTGGTGCCGGTAATCTGCTTGAATGTGCGGAAGAATGATGTTTCGTTAGCAAATCCCGATTCGATGGCCACTGCAAGCATCTTTGTGTCGGGCGACTGGCGAATGATACGCTTAGCATAATCTATACGGAAGCGGTTGACATATTGCGAGAACGAACAGTCTTTGTTTTCGTTGATACAGTTGGATACATACCGGCTGTTGGTGCCGAGCATGGTGGCCACATCCTGAATCTTCAAATCGCTGTTTAGATACAGTTTCTTATCTACAATCAAGTGGTCGATGCGCTCCATCAGTGTTTCGTCATGTGTGCCGGCATCTGCGGCTTTGCGTTCATTGCGAGCGGTGTTATCTGTTTCCTCGGTGACAGATGGAGTCTTTTTGTGTCGCAGGCACATGAGAGCCACGATGGTTGCAATCAAGACTATCACAATCATGATATATTGCAATGAGTGTGATGGCGTATATATATCAGTGGATGCAATTGACGACGGGTTTACTCGTAGGCGACATGCACGAGCATGTGGGTCGAAGTTGCTGAGGCTTTCACCGATACCTCCAGCTATCACCAGGCAGCCATCGGTATCGAGTATGGGAAATGCACCGTTGAGCAAGTTGATGCCGATAGGGTCGGTATAGTACAGGGTGATGGGACACTCAGTGCTGTCGCCTGCCAGGTAGTCAACTGCAAGCACGTAGTTGCGGCAGTTGCTGTCGTATCCCATGACATATCCGCGCCCTGTTTTGCGGTCAACCAACACTGACCGCGAGTATATTATGCGGCTGCCTTCCTTGCTGATCGACGGTATCGGGTGGCGTGTGGGTAGTAGCGAGAAGTCTGTACCATCGGTTCGGGCTATAGCATAGCAACTGTCGGCATTCACAACCATGAACAGGTATGAATATATGCCTGCATCGGCATCGCCTACGAAGCTGTCTTGCATCGGTGTGAACATGTCGAAAGGTACCACCTTCCATGTATCGAACAACGGCGGAACGAAAGGCTGACCATGCAGTTGATCGACAATGATTGGCTCCAATTGTTTGCCATGATTGTCTGTGGCACTGAATATCATGTAGTTGTCGGAATCGGTTTGGAGTATCATCGGACATGCTCGAGTGCAACTTACCGAATCAACGAACGACGATTTGCCTGATGGCTTGAAGCATTCGATGTTGTCGTCGTGATACCAGTTGCCCGAAATCAGCACGTCACCGTTGGACGTTTCGATGGCTGTACCCATTGCGCGTTTGGTGTCGAGGCATCCGAATCCTTCAAACTGGTAGGTTTTGGGGTCGTATTCTTCAACCCAGAAGGACTGCCCAATGCCGAGCGGTTCGGCCAGGCCTCCTGCCAGCAACACTTTGCCCGATGTCAATGGCAGGACGATTGGATTGTCGTGAGTATATACCATATTCATCAGATGCCACTCACCTCTGCTCAGGTATTCGGCTGTCGGGGTGGGAATAAATCCCGAAGTGTGGCCTCCGAAGACTGTAATCTGTCCGTTGATGCACAGTGTGTAGTGTGCCGCTCGTGGTATGTTCATGTCGGGCAACCATTCTATCTCAAGCTTTTCTTCCGGGCAGCTCGAGATGGTGTCTTCTGTTATGTTGGCACGAGATGCTATCGACCATGCAAACAATGTCGCCAATAGTAGGAGTATATCTCTCATGATGAAATGTTCTATATTACCTACAAAGATACGCAATTTGTGCGACATGACAAAACTATTTAGTGCGTTTCTCTGTCTGTCGGTGTTTTTTCTCAGTATATAGAGTGTAAATGTCGGAAAAAAGTCGTACTTTTGCATCATGAAATACGCCGATATCATACTTCCGCTGCCCTTGCAGGATTGTTTTACCTATGCAGTGCCGACCGACATGCAGTCGATGCTGCAAGTTGGCTGTCGTGTGCAAGTGCCGTTCGGGCAGAAGAAGGTGTATATTGGAATTGTGCTGCGTATGCACGACACCGAACCGGTTAATTATAAGGTGAAGGCCATCATGCGTGTGGTCGATTCCTCTCCGGTGGTGACACCTCGTCAGCTCGAATTGTGGCAGTGGGCCGCCGAATACTACATCTGCTCGCTGGGCGAGGTGATGAATGCAGCGTTGCCGGCCGGCCTCAAAGACGATTCGTTCCGTCCCAAGACCGAGACCTTGGTACACCTGGCTGGTGAGCTACATGCCGATAAGGTCGGTATCGTGCTCAATTTCCTGCGGCGCTCGAAACCTCAGCAAGTGATGTTTGAGACCTATCTCGAGATGTCGGGATTTGGCCGGAAGCACGAGCTGACACCGGTGACCAAGACCGACCTCATGCGTATGTGCAGTGGTGCGGCATACACGTTCAAGGCTTTGGTAGATAAGAAACTGCTCACCACCAGCGAACAGGAGGTAGGTCGCCTGGCCGACGTGCATGACGAACTTGTGCCGCTGTCGCAGTTGAGCGAGGCACAGCAGGTGGCATTCGTGACCCTCTTACATGGTGTTACGTCGAGTGGCAAGACCGAAGTGTATATGCATCTCATGCAGCAAGTCATCGACTCAGGACGTCAAGTGCTTTACCTCTTGCCCGAGATTGCGCTCACCACGCAACTCACCGACCGCCTGCGCCGCGTGTTTGGAGCGCGTATGGGGGTGTATCATTCTAAGTTTACCGACAGCGAGCGTGTTGAGGTCTATCGCCGTCAGCTCGGTAGTCAGCCTTTCGACATAATTCTCGGTGTGCGCTCATCGGTGTTTCTGCCGTTCCGCGACCTCGGACTCGTAATCATCGATGAGGAACACGAACCATCATACAAACAACAAGATCCGGCCCCACGCTACCATGCCCGTAGCATGGCACTGGTGCTTGCCCGGCGTTTCGGAGCCAAGACGTTGCTTGGCAGTGCTACTCCAAGTGTCGATACGTTCCACATGGCGCGTACCGGTCGCTACGGATACGTGAGCCTCACACGTCGTTATCGTGACCTTGCGATGCCGCAGATTCATGTCGTAGATATACGTCGGCTGCGTTTTCAGAAACGTATGCGCGGAGTATTCTCCCAACAACTGCTCGATGCAATGGGCGAGGCACTGAGTCGCGGCGAACAGGTGATTCTGTTTCAGAACCGCCGTGGGTATGCCAACTTCCTGCAATGCCGCACATGCGGATGGGTTCCGCGTTGCGACCGTTGCGATGTGAGCCTCACATATCATCGTCTTCATGGTCACCTGACGTGTCATTACTGTGGTCAGGTATATCAGGTGCCCGATGCGTGTCCGCAGTGTGAGGGACGCGAATTCACCGATGTAGGCATGGGAACCGAGAAGGTGGAGGCCGAAGTTCATCAGCATTTTCCGCAGGCACGAACCATACGCATGGACATCGATACGGCTCATACCCGCCATGCCTATGAGCAGATTATCGGCGATTTTGCTGCCCGGCGCTATGATGTGCTTATCGGTACGCAGATGGTATCGAAGGGACTCGACTTCGCCGGAGTGAGCGTAGTGGGAATACTCGATGCCGACACGATGCTCAACATCCCCGATTTCCGCAGTCACGAACGCACATTCCAGGTGGTAGCACAGGTGTCGGGCCGTGCTGGCCGTGCCAAGCAGGGCGGACAGGTGATACTCCAAACCCGCAGTGCCGACAGCGATACCATTGCACAGGTGGTGGCCAACGACTACGAGGCCATGTATAAGACTGAGTCCGAAGAGCGCGAAGCATTCCGCTATCCGCCGTTCACCCGGCTGATAAATGTGTATGTGCGCCATCGCGATGCACAGCGTGCCGACCTCCTGGCGGGCGACATGGCTCGTCTTCTCCGGGCTGCTTTTGCCGACAGGGTGCTGGGTCCCGACCGTCCGGCTGTGGCTCGTGTGAAGTCGATGAGTGTAAGGAAGATAGTCGTTAAGCTTGAGAAAAATGCGTCGCCACATACTGTGCGTTCCATACTGCTCGACCTGCAGGCACGACTCATGATGCAACCGAGTGCCAACGGAGTGCAGATTTACTATGATGTTGACCCGATGTGAACACATGATACAGCCCTTTGCGGCAGTCAACGACGACCGATTACCTTGAAAAACAATGCCAAAGAGTAAATAATTAGTGTTCTGCAATTGCTGTTTGTCAATTATTTCGTAACTTTGTAGCTGCAATTCTACCCCGATATCGCCAGTGTCGGTTGTCGGGCCGTGCTTTGCTACATCAAACTGCCGGTGTGTGGCAGTACAACATACAATCAAAAATATATATCTTATGAACGAATTCAGAGTGGCTAATTGCTGCGGCGGACTATGTGCCAAGGGTTGCAGCAAGCAGACCGACAAACTCAATACATACGACTGGATGGCCGATTTGCCCGACAACTCACAGGTCACCGACCTTGTCGAGATACAGTTCAAACCGCCTCGCAAGGGATATTACATCAATTCCAACAACCTGCCGCTGCAGAAAGGCGACATAGTGGCTGTGGAGGCAAGTCCCGGCCACGACATCGGCACGGTGACCATGACCGGACGGCTTGTGGCCCTGCAGATAAAGAAAGCCAACCTGCGTCCCGACACCGAGTTGAAACGAGTGTATCGCAAGGCACGTCAGGTGGATCTCGACAAATATGCCGAGGCAAAGGCGCGCGAGCATGAAACCATGATCGAATCGCGACAGATAGCGAAGGACCTGGGGCTGAAGATGAAGATTGGCGATGTTGAATTTCAGGGCGACGGCGGCAAGGCGATATTCTATTACATAGCCGACGACCGTGTCGATTTCCGTCAGCTCATCAAAGTCCTGGCCGATCGTTTCAAGGTGAGAATCGAGATGAAACAAATCGGTGCACGGCAGGAGGCCGGACGTATTGGCGGAATAGGTCCGTGCGGACGTGAGTTGTGCTGTGCGACATGGATGACAAAGTTCAACAGTGTATCGACAAGTGCAGCACGCTTCCAGGACATGTCGCTCAACCCACAGAAGCTGGCAGGGCAGTGTGCCAAGCTGAAATGTTGTATGAATTATGAGGTTGACCAATATGTCGAGGCTTTGAAGAAACTGCCGTCGAAGGAGATAAGCTTGCATACCATCGACAATGAATATTTCTTCTTCAAGGCCGACATACTTTCGAAGACCATTACTTACTCCACCGACAAGCATTCGCTTGTGAACGAAGAGACTATCACTGCACGTCGTGCATTCGAGGTGATCAACATGAACCGCGACGGACAGAAGCCTGAAGCGCTTAACGAAGACGGCGTTCCACGCGACAACCGTCCTGTCGATTTGCTCGATCAGGACAATATCACGCGATTTGACACTGCCAAGAAGAAGAAAAAGAAGAAACACAAAACGGCAAAGCCAAACGACAACCCTCAATGACGATAAGCAAGAAACTCTCTCTGGCGTTCCTGACGATTGTTTCCGGTGTGTGCCTCACCTCGTGTTTCCACGGTGTGGCCTATCATAAGTATGCCGATGTCGATGCCTGGAACTGGAGCAACAGCGACACGCTGACCTTCGAACTGCCACGCACTACCAGCTCGGGCGAGTTGATGCCCACGGTCGGCGTGCGCACCACCAACTCGTTTCCATTCAGGATGTTGCATCTGCAGTTGGTGGTGAGTTGTGATAACGAGGTTGTGGCTGCCGATACGGTGTTCGTTGCAGTGTACGACAACAACGGCCAACCAGTCGGAAAGGGCTTTCCTTATACTACAACACTGAAACCGTTGCAGCCTTTGCATGTCGATTCGGGAAAGGTTTATACGTTCTGCATAAACCATATAATGAATGAAGAGCGTGTGAAGGGTGTGACAAAAGTGGGCATAGAACTTGATATGCCCTGATATTCCATAAGTTATTTTCTCTTGAAGTTTCGCTCGGCATCCATTCGCAGGAAGATGAACAGCAGAATGGTGAAGCCCCAGAGCGATGAGCCTCCGTAGCTGAAAAACGGCAGCGGAATACCGATGACGGGTGCAATGCCGAGCACCATACCCACGTTTATGGTGAGGTGGAACAGGAAGATGCTGACCACGCTGTAGCCATATACCCGTCCCCATGTGTCGGGTTGTCGTTCGGCTAATGCAATAAGCCTGAGGATAAACACCAGGTAAATCAACAAAACTCCTACTGAGCCGATGAAGCCTTCTTCCTCGCCCACGGTGCAGAAGATGAAGTCGGTGTCTTGTTCGGGTACATAGTGCAGCTTTGTCTGTGTGCCCCTCAGGAAACCCTTGCCCACCAGGCCTCCCGAACCGATGGCAATTTTGGCCTGATGCACGTTGTATCCCTCTTTCCTTATGTTTTCGTTCATTCCGAGCAACACCTCGATGCGGTCGCGTTGGTGTTTGCCCAGCACTTCGTGGAACACGTAGTCCTGGCCGTAGAATATGGCCGACGATGCTATTGCAAATACGATGAACAGCAGATAGCGGTAGTGGTGAGAATAGGCATATACCACGATGAGGTAGATTATGACTCCACCCATGATGACGAGCTGTGCGATGCATACATTGAATGGTATGACGTATGCCGAGAAGAGCAGTGCCACGAGTGTCGCCCCTCCGCTGAACAGCGCGATGTTGCGTGTTGCTCGGGGGTTGTTGCCGTAGAATCCAACCATCATGATTGTGGTCACCAGCGACAGCAGCAGCACCCAGAACTCGCCGGCCGAGACGGGCATGTAGCCCATCGGCTCGTCGGCATATTTTATTCCGACGATGAAGAAGACGATGAACGCCACGCCTGCCAGCAGTACCGAGCCGGTCATGCCTTCGCGATAGAGCACGAAGAACAGCGACAGGAACACGAGTGCCGATCCTGTCTCCTTCTGTGCAATGATGAGCAGCATTGGCAGCATGATGAAGCTTGCCACCTTCAGGAATCCTTTAAGGCTCGACATGTTGAAGCCATAGCGTTCCATGTATTTGCCGATGGCCAGTGCCACGGCAAACTTTGAGAACTCGGCCGGCTGCAGCTTTACGGGGCCTATCGGTATCCACGAGCGCGAGCCTTTGGTGTCGGGGGCGACGAAGATGGTGATGAGCAGTATGAGCATCATCATTATATATATAGGTGTCGAGGCGTTGTAGTAGAATCGCTTCTCGATGAGCAGCAGCGCTCCGGC
>CAMHPM010000041.1 GCA_946187025.1 uncultured Prevotellaceae bacterium | reverse complement strand
TAATTATATTACAAAATCCCAGCTTTTGCTAACTCCACATAGCAACAATGCTTTCATTCACACATTGTAATAAGGCGTAAAAAAAGGGGATTATATAGGCAAAAAAAAATAAAATATCAACTTTATAAAACTCGTGATGATTACTTCCCCCTCCCGACCCCCCAACAGGGCGGGGGGAGGCACTCGCAGGACACGGGGCAAACACACCCGCCAAAGCAGGCTGCCCTTGTTACCACGACGGCTGCACTGAGCCACAATTTGCCGAACTCGCCTTAATAATAATAAAAAGGTAGTGAAAATTGCGTGGAATCAAAAAAAAGTTCGTATCTTTGCCGCGTATAACCAAACAAATAAAGACAAGACAAGCTATGAAAAAGATTGCAATGATGGCAATTGCCATGATATGCACACTGACTGCAGCGATGGCTCAGGGCACCATGTCGGCCGACTGGAAACGCATCGAGCCAAACGAGCTCGAGGTGAAGCCGATCAACCTGATTGCCAACGACTGGATGGCGCTGGCCATGGGTCGCGACGAGAAGAAGATGAACTCCATGACCATTGCATGGGGCACCATCGGACAGCTGTGGAACAAACCGGTGGCTATAGTGTATGTGTCGAGCTCACGCTACAGCAAACACCTGATGGACGAAAACGAATACTTCACCGTGACGGCATTTCCCGACAACGACATCAGCCGCAAGGCCCTGCAGTATATCGGCACACACTCACAGCGCAACGAGCCCGACAAGACAAAACGGGCCGGGCTGACAACCGAATGGACCAAGCTGGGAAACCCCGTATTCAAGGAGGGAAACCTCGCCATAGAATGCAAGAAGATATATGCCGACGAGTTTAAGAGCGAACTGCTGCCCGAAGACGTGAAGCAACGACTCTACGGAAACGGACGCATGGGACTGCACACGTTCTACATAGGCGAGATAGTAAACATATGGAAAAAATAACATCAAACACATAAACTATGAAAAAACTGATTATCGTGTGTGCTGCAATCATAGCAAGCAGCGCAGCCTCGGCTCAGGACAAGAAAGTCGAGGTGATGACAAAAGAAAAGGGTGGCATATACACCATCAAGACCGAAACCATCTGCGACGCCCTGGGCTACAAGAACATGGGCAAGGTGCCACTCACCGTAACCGTGAAGAAAGACAAGATAGTGAAGGTGGAGGCCCAGCCTAACAAGGAAACCCCTAAATACTTCCTGAAAGTAGCAAACGAGATGCTGCCTAAATACACCGACATGAAATTTGCCGAATACGACAAGGTGGATGGAGTGACAGGTGCCACATTCAGCAGCGTGGCAGTGAAGGAAAACATGAAGGCTGCCTACGAATACTACAAGAAAAACAAATGATGCACGGTGGACATAAAGAAGGCCACCACCCCGCTACCAGCCGATGTATAGGAAAGAAAACCAACTGATATTGAAAGACACGTCGTTCGTCGATCTGATGGCGAGACGTGTCTTCAACGTACTTATCGTGGCCAATCCCTACGACGCATTCATGCTCGAAGACGACGGCCGCATCGACGAAAAAATATTCGACGAATACTCGAAACTGGGACTTCGATATCCGCCACGATTCTTCCGTGTGGCCAACGAGGCCGAGGCCGACCAACTCATGCACGACACAAAATTTGAGCTGGTCATCTGTATGCCCGGAACCGACAGCAACGACGTGTTTGACGTAGCACGCAAAATAAAGTCACAGTTCGAAAACATACCTATCGTCGTGCTCACACCATTCTCGCATGGTATTACGAAACGTATGGAAAACGAAGACCTCAGCATCTTCGAATACGTGTTCTGCTGGCTGGGAAACACCGACCTGCTGCTATCCATCATCAAACTGATGGAAGACAAGATGAACCTGGAACACGACATACAGACCGCAGGCGTGCAGATGATACTGCTGGTGGAAGACAGCATACGATTCTACTCGAGCATACTGCCAAGCCTTTACAAGTTTGTGCTGCAACAAAGCCTGGAATTTGCCACCGAAGCGCTCAACTCACAACTCGAGACACTGCGAATGCGCGGACGCCCAAAGATAGTGCTTGCACGCAACTATGAAGAAGCATGGGACCTCTATTCGAAGTTCAAAGACAACACCCTGGGAGTAATCAGCGACTGCGAGTTCAAACACAACGGAGTGAAAGACAAGCTGGCCGGATTCCACCTGCTGTCGGCCATCAGAGCCGAAGACGAGTTTGTGCCACTCATCCTCGAATCGTCAGAAACAAGCAATGCCGAGCTGGCACGACAATGCCATGCAAGCTTCATCGACAAGAACTCGAAGAAACTGGATGTTGACCTGCGCGAACTCATCCTACACTACTTCGGATTCGGCGACTTCATATTCCGCAACCCCGACACAATGGAGGAAGTGGCCCGCCTGAAAAACCTGAAAGACCTGCAAGACAACATCTTCATCCTGCCACGCGAATCGCTCCTCTACCACATTTCACGCAACAACGTGAGCCGATGGCTCAGCTCGAGAGCACTCTTCCCGATAAGCGACTTCCTGAAGAAAATCACATGGAACTCGCTGCAAGACGTCGATGCCCACCGGCAAATCATATACGACGCCATAGTGAGCTACCGAAAGATGAAAAACCGAGGCGTAGTGGCAACATTCCGCCGCGACCGCTTCGACCGCTTCTCCAACTTTGCACGCATAGGCGACGGCTCGCTCGGAGGCAAAGGACGCGGACTGGCATTCCTCGACAACATCATATCAAGACACGAAGACCTCAACCAGTTCAGCAACGCAGAGGTCACAATACCGAAGACAGTAGTGCTCTGCACCGACATCTTCGACGAGTTCATGGATGTGAACGAACTATACCAGATAGCCCTGTCAGACCTGCCCGACGAAGAAATACTGCAGCACTTCCTGCACGCACGCCTGCCCGAACGACTCGGATTGGCCGAAGACCTCATGGCATTTCTCGACGTCGTGAAGGCACCAATAGCAATACG
Organism: uncultured Prevotellaceae bacterium; assembly: GCA_946187025.1. Taxonomy (GTDB): domain Bacteria; phylum Bacteroidota; class Bacteroidia; order Bacteroidales; family Bacteroidaceae; genus Colivivens. The sequence continues at coordinate 6,172 of CAMHPM010000041.1, read as the reverse complement.
AAGTTCATCACTGCTGGAAGATGCACACTACCAGCCATTTGCCGGAGTATATAGCACATACATGATTCCGTATGTGAAAGACAAATACCTGCACCTGAAACTGGTGTCAGATGCGGTGAAAAGTGTATATGCATCTGTGTTCTACCGCGACTCGAAAGCATACATGACAGCTACAAGCAACGTAATCGACCAAGAGAAAATGGCCGTCATACTGCAGGAAGTGGTGGGAACACAATACGAAGACTACTTCTACCCGACCATATCAGGAGTGGCACGAAGCATAAACTACTACCCCATCGGCGACGAACGTGCCGAAGAGGGAACGGTGAACCTGGCACTGGGACTCGGCAAATACATAGTGGATGGCGGACTGAGCCTCAGAGTGTGCCCGCACCACCCTCACAAGGTGCTGCAGACAAGCGAGATGGAAATAGCCCTGCGCGAAACACAAACCAGCCTGCTGGCACTCGACACACACAACATACGCGAAGACTTCAAGGTGGACGACGGATTCAACCTCGTCAGGCTCACTGTGCGCGACGTGGAAAAAAACGGCTCGCTGCAATACATCTGCAGCACATACGACCCAATCGACCAATGTATCTACGACGGATTCTACGAGGGACGCAACCGAAAACTAATCACATTTGCAGGTGTGCTGCAACAGGGTGTATATCCTCTGCCTGAAATACTGCAACTCATTCTACGCCACGGACAGGACGAGATGCGCCGACCGGTGGAGATTGAATTTGCAGTAAACCTGCACGCCGACCGCACTGGAGAGTTCTACCTGCTGCAGATAAGGCCGATGGTAGATAACAAGGCAATGCTCGACGAAGACCTGCTCGAGATACCCGACTCACGATGCATACTGCGAAGCCACAACGCAATAGGACAAGGCATCACCACCGATGTGCAAGACATAGTGTACGTAAAGACCGAACAATACACGGCATCCGACAACCCACAGATTGCAACAGAAGTGGAAAGCATCAACCGCAAGTTCCTCGACAACGGACGAAACTACATACTCATCGGTCCGGGACGATGGGGAAGCAGCGACCCGTGGCTCGGAATACCAGTGAAATGGCCACACATCAACGCAGCAAAACTCATCGTAGAGGCCGGACTGCGCGACTACAGAGTGGAACCAAGCCAAGGCACACACTTCTTCCAGAACCTGACATCGTTCGGAGTGGGATACTACATCGTCAATCCATACCTCGGAGCTGAAGGCGGCATATACGACATCGAATACCTCAACTCACTGCCGGCCGTGAACGAGACACAACACGTGAGACACGTGCAGATTCCGACACCGATAACAATCAAGACCGACGGAATGAAAAAAGAAGGCGTGGTGGTGAGAACATAGACTAACACCCGCGTGCAAATTGACAAATGAAGACGGAAGCAGTCATTTGCACCGCGTGCTAACCTATAGCTGAGGATTCAGAATTGACAATTAGCCATGCGAAAGGCTGCTAATAATCCAAAAAGAAGCGTGAACCAATTGGTTCACGCTTTCTTTTTTTATACCATATCGTCGAACTGACTGAATGCCATTTCAGGGTTGAACGAGCGTCGGAGATTGAGAAGCTCTTCCTTAGAGCCAACCACAATCTTCTCGAACTCGCGGAGACCCGTACCTGCAGGGATGAGGTGTCCGCAAATCACGTTCTCCTTCATGCCCTCAAGAGTATCACTCTTGCCACTGATGGCAGCCTCGTTGAGCACCTTGGTTGTCTCCTGGAACGAAGCAGCCGACATGAAGCTGGTTGCACCGAGAGCTGCACGTGTGATACCTTGCAGTATCTGTATAGATGTAGCAGGGACAGCATCGCGTGCAACAACGAGCTTGAGGTCGCGACGCTTGAGGCTGGAATTCTCATCACGCAACTTGCGAGCTGTTACAATCATACCCTTCTGCATTGTCTCGCTGTCACCGGCATCGGTCACAATCTTCTTGCCCCAGATGCGATCGTTCTCTTCCTGGAACTGAAGCTTATCAACAATACCGCCTTCGAGGAAACGAGTGTCGCCCGGATCCTTGATAGACACCTTACGCATCATCTGACGGACAATAATCTCGAAATGCTTGTCGTTGATTGCCACACCTTGCATACGATATACGTCCTGCACCTCGTTGACGATGTATTCCTGAACGGCGGTAGGACCCTTGATGGCCAGGATATCGGCAGGTGTTACTGCTCCGTCGGAAAGCGGTGTACCGGCACGCACATAGTCGTTTTCCTGTACAAGAATCTGCTTCGACAGCGGAATGAGATACTTGCGAACGTCGCCGACACGCGATGTGAGCACAACTTCACGGTTACCACGCTTGATCTTACCCATGGTAATTTCGCCATCGATTTCTGCCACGATTGCAGGATTGGATGGGTTACGAGCCTCGAAGAGCTCGGTTACACGTGGAAGACCACCGGTGATGTCGGCCGATGTACCTACACTGCGAGGAATCTTGATGAGGACATCGCCTGCATGCAGTTTCTGTCCATCCTCGATAGAGATGTGGCCGTTGATTGGGAAGTTGTATGTACGCAGAATCTCACCGTTTTCATCGACGATGTGACAAACTGGTACCATCGACTTGTCGCGCGACTCTTGTACGATAAGTTCGCGCAGACCTGTGGTGGCATCTTCATCAACACGATAGGTAACACCTTCTGCCACACCTTCAAACTGTGCAGTACCGTCAAATTCGGTCACGATTACAGCATTGAATGGGTCCCACTGTGCGATGAGTGTACCGGCATCGACTTCCTCACCATCGGTGTGGTAGAGTGTAGAGCCGTAAGGTACGCTCACGGTAGAAAGTGCAATACCTGTATTGATATCTACAAATCGGAGTTCGGCCAGACGACCTACGACGATGAGGTTATCGCTCTCACCATCATCCGACTTACGAGTGATGGTACGTAATTCTTCAAACTCAAGACGGCAACGGTTCTTGGCTACAATCTGTGCGTTGGTAGCAGCCGAACCAGCAAGACCTCCGGCGTGGAATGTACGCAGAGTCAGCTGTGTACCTGGCTCACCGATAGCCTGTGCTGCTATGACACCTACTGCCTCGCCCTTCTGAACCATGCGCTGTGTAGCGAGGTTGCGTCCGTAGCACTTCATGCAGACACCCTTCTTGCTCTCGCAGGTGAGCACCGAACGTATCTCGACACTCTCGATGCCGGCATCTTCGATTTCCTTAGCAATGCGCTCTGTGATTTCCTCGCCTGATGCAACGATGAGATCGCCTGTTGCCGGATCCTGGATGTCGTGAACACTGACACGACCGAGAATACGCTCGGCCAAGGATGCAACGATACGATCGCCGTCTTTGAGAGCTGTGCAGATAAGTCCGCGCAGGGTTCCACAATCTTCTTCTGTGATGATTACGTCGTGTGAAACATCGACAAGACGACGAGTGAGGTAACCGGCGTCGGCTGTCTTCAACGCTGTATCGGCAAGACCCTTACGGGCACCGTGAGTAGAGATGAAGTATTCGAGCACCGACATACCTTGCTTGAAGTTGGAGAGGATTGGGTTCTCGATGGTGTTGTTGTCGTCGGCACCTGCACGTTGAGGTTTTGCCATCAGACCACGCATACCTGCGAGCTGTGCAATCTGGTCCTTAGAACCACGGGCTCCAGAGTCGAGCATCATGAACACGGCATTGAAGCCTTGGTTATCTTCTGTCATGGTCTTAAGCAGCGAAGCCTTTACCTTGTCGTTGACCTCCGACCATGTTGCAATAACTTTATTGTAACGTTCTTTTTCAGTGATGAGACCGAATGCATATTGCTGTGCAATCTCTTCAATCTGGTTGTTACCCTCGTCGATGAGTGCCTGACGGTCGGCCGGTTCGATGATATCATCGAGGTTGAACGACAGACCACCCTCGTATGCTTTACGATATCCAAGGTTCTTCACACCATCGAGGAACTGACATGCACGTGCCATACCTACAGACTTGATTACCTTGGTGATGACCTTCTTAAGAGCTTTCTTTCCAATTACCTCGTTGACAAAACCGACCTCTGGTGGTACTATTTCGTTGATGATGATACGGCCTACTGTGGTTTCAACCATGTGCTTGATATAGTTTCCGTTTTCATCTACATCGTTTACAACACACTTAATTGGTGCGTGCACCTCGCATTTTCCTTCGTTGTAGGCAATAAGGGCTTCTTCAGGTCCATAGAACGTAAGTCCTTCACCCTTAGCTCCAGGACGTACCTTTGAGATGTAGTAGAGACCGAGCACCATGTCCTGCGAAGGAACGGTGATAGGGTCGCCACTTGCAGGCGAAAGTATGTTATGCGACTGCAGCATGAGCAGCTGTGCCTCGAGGATTGCTTCGTTTGACAATGGAAGGTGAACGGCCATCTGGTCACCGTCAAAGTCGGCATTGAATGCAGTACAAGCCAACGGGTGGAGCTGAATTGCCTTACCTTCGATCATCTTTGGCTGGAAGGCCTGGATACCGAGACGGTGAAGTGTAGGGGCACGGTTGAGGAGAACCGGGTGACCCTTCATCACATTTTCAAGGATGTCCCAAATCTGGTCATCCTTGCGGTCAACCATCTTCTTTGCTGACTTCACGGTCTTTACCAAACCACGCTCGATGAGCTTACGTATGATGAATGGTTTGTAAAGTTCGGCAGCCATGAGCTTCGGGATACCACACTCGCCCATCTTGAGTTCTGGACCTACCACAATAACCGAACGTGCAGAATAATCGACACGCTTACCGAGGAGGTTCTGACGGAAACGGCCCTGCTTACCCTTAAGAGAGTCGGACAGAGACTTGAGCGGACGGTTGCTTTCTGACTTCACGGCACTTGCCTTGCGTGAGTTGTCGAACAAGCTATCTACAGCTTCTTGCAACATACGCTTCTCATTGCGCAGAATTACTTCCGGAGCCTTGATTTCGATGAGTCGTTTCAGACGGTTGTTACGTATGATGACACGACGATAGAGGTCGTTGAGGTCGGATGTTGCGAAACGTCCACCATCGAGTGGAACAAGCGGACGGAGGTCTGGAGGGGTGACTGGTATATTGTGCATTATCATCCACTCTGGCTTGTTTCGGTTGCGTGATGCACGGAACGACTCAACGACCTGAAGGCGCTTCAGTGCCTCCTGCTTGCGTTGCTGGCTGCCATCTGTATTAGCACGGTCACGCAATTCGTAAGAGAGCTTATCGAGGTCGAGACGCTGGAGCATATACTCTATTGCCTCTGCACCCATCATAGCAATAAACTTATTCGGGTCGTCGTTTGGCAATTGCTCGTTGCCTTCCGGCAGCGAATCGAGTACATCCCAGTATTCTTCCTCCGACAGAAGTTCGTTGCTTACGATGTTCTTCTCAACATTCTCGGCAGCACCTGCCTGAATGATGATGTAACGCTCGTAATATATGATGGAGTCAAGCTTCTTGGTTGGCAATCCGAGCAGGTAACCGATTTTGTTTGGCAGTGAACGGAAATACCAGATGTGGGCAACAGGAACCACGAGAGCAATGTGACCGGTACGCTCACGACGTACTTTCTTCTCGGTCACCTCCACGCTGCATCGGTCGCACACGATGCCTTTATATCGGATGCGCTTGTACTTTCCGCAATGGCACTCGTAGTCCTTGGTCGGACCGAAGATGCGCTCACAGAACAGACCATCGCGCTCAGGCTTGTAGGTGCGATAGTTTATGGTCTCTGGTTTGAGAACCTCACCATATGAGTTTTCCAATATCTCTTCAGGCGACGCAAGACCGATTGTAATCTTCGTGAAATTTGTCTTTATTTTGGAATCTTTCTTAAAAGCCATCTTTGTATGTGTGTGTTTGAAGATAAACTAAACTATTTCGTTCTTATTCGAGAGTTACACTGAGTCCGAGGCCACGGAGTTCGTGGAGCAATACGTTGAGCGACTCTGGAATGCCTGGAGTTGGCATCGGGTCACCTTTGACGATTGCCTCGTAGGCCTTTGAACGGCCAACGACGTCATCAGACTTGATGGTGAGGATTTCCTGCAATACATGAGATGCGCCGAATGCTTCGAGTGCCCATACCTCCATCTCTCCGAAACGCTGACCACCGAATTGTGCTTTACCTCCAAGAGGCTGCTGAGTGATGAGAGAGTAAGGACCGATTGAACGAGCATG
>CAMHPM010000040.1 GCA_946187025.1 uncultured Prevotellaceae bacterium | reverse complement strand
TAATCATCGTGAGATGAAGGCGGAGTTTTTTTGTGTGTAACTTATTACAGGCATTTTTATGTTTAACTTATAAATAATTATTACTATGATTTACAACAAACTCACCGACCTGATTGGTCGTACACCATTACTGGAGACAGAGAAACGTGAAGGTCAGTTGGCACGCGTAGTCGTTAAACTTGAGTATTTCAACCCTGGCGGCAGTGTGAAGGACCGCATTGCACTTGCCATGATTCTCGATGCCGAGGAGCGTGGATTGCTTCAGGCAGGTGCCACCATCATCGAACCTACGAGCGGAAACACAGGAGTGGGGCTTGCATGGGTAGGTGTGAGCCGTGGATATAAGGTGATTCTTACGATGCCCGACACCATGAGCCAGGAACGTCGCAACCTGTTGCGTGCTTACGGTGCTCAGCTCGAACTGACACCCGGAGCCGAAGGAATGAAGGGTGCGATACGTCGTGCCGACGAGTTGAAAGCCGAAATCGAGGGTGCCGTGATACTCGGACAGTTTGTCAATCCGGCTAATCCTGCAATGCACGAACGTACTACGGGTGAGGAGATATGGGAGGCTACCGACGGAACTGTCGATTTGTTTGTGGCAGGAGTAGGTACAGGCGGTACGGTAAGTGGTACGGGACGTGCGTTGAAACGTCACAACCCGACGGTGAAGGTAGTTGCCGTCGAACCCGAGTCTTCGGCTGTGCTGTCAACAGGTGTTGCTGGCAAGCATAAGATTCAGGGCATCGGTGCCGGCTTCGTGCCCGACACGTATGATGCCGGTGTGATAGATGAAATACTCACTGTAAGCGACGACGATGCACGACAGGGTGCCCGCTCGCTGGCACATACCGACGGACTTCTGGTCGGAATATCGTCGGGTGCTGCCTTCGCTGCAGCATTGCGACTGGCCAGCAAACCCGAGAATGCAGGCAAGACTATCGTGGCTCTGCTGCCCGACACAGGCGAGCGCTACCTCTCTACAGGGCTGTTCGACTGATTCAATGAATAATTAATAATAAACAATGAATAGCGGGGGGAGTCCCCTATCTGCTCCCCCCCCCTTAACTTCCCTTTATTTTCATACAACAAACTCAATATGCAACAATATCCGATACTCCCTTCGAATGCAGAAATCGATCTCATGATGCACGACTTGAAGTGTGTGCTCTTCCCAGAGGTCTTCGGTCAGATGACAGATGGCGACTTCTTCGGCCAGCTGATAAGTCACATCGGTTCGTCACTGAAAGCAAGTCAGAGCACATCCTCCGCTGAGCCGCGACTTGATGCCGATATCGTGGGCAGTCGTTTCATGGCACGCCTGACGACCATTGGCGCTCTCCTGCGCAGCGACATCGATGCCGTGGCAACCAACGACCCGGCCGTGACTTCACCCCTCGAGGTCATAAGCTGCTATCCGGCTTTCACGGCGATGCTCCATTATCGTGTGGCCCATGCACTCCACGAACTGGGAGTGCCGCTTCTGCCGCGCATCATAACCGAGCGAGCCCATTCGGTCACAGGTATCGATATTCATCCGGCAGCACAGATAGGTGCTTCGTTCGGTATCGACCACGGTACGGGTATCGTCATCGGGGCCACGTCGATTATCGGTACGGGAGTGATGATCTACCAGGGAGTGACACTTGGTGCCAAGCACTTCAGTCGCGATGCTGACGGCAACATGATTGACACGCCCCGCCATCCCATCGTCGAAGACCATGTGACCATCTACTCAAACACATCGGTGTTGGGGCGCATCAGGATTGGCCACGACTCAGTGATTGGTGGTAACTTGTGGATAACTCACGATGTGCCGCCTCATTCGCATGTGCGTCAGTCGCGTCCTATACAGCACATAGGCTTTATTGACGGTGAGGGTATATAGCCGGACGTGACGGCCTTTGATGAAAGGCGGACTTGCCTGTGTTGATAAGTTTTATCACACACGTGGGAGAATTTGCCTGAGAGCGTAGGATAATTTTGCTGAGAGCGTTGGACAATTTTGCTGCGAGCGTAGGAGTATTCTTTAATTTGTGGTGCAAATTTAATAATTTGTACCACGATTTTAATAATTTGTGGTCACAAATTTAATAATTTGCACCACAAATTAAAGAATTAGTACGGACTCGCAGGCAAATACTCCTACGAGTTCAGATAAATTTTCCTACGAGTTCAGATAAATTTTCCTACGAGTTCAGATAAATTTTCCTACGTGTTCAGGTCTTTTTTTCTATGTGTTCATGCAGATTCTTCTTAACTCATCAGAAAATATTCATAAACTTAAGAGACAATATTCATAAACTTAAGAGAAATACTCTTAAGCTCATGAGAAAACATTTCAATATGCTGACTTGAAAAACGCCGAAGGATGTGATGGAAAACATGCCATTCACCTTGGTTTTCTTTCTGTTTGGCTTGTTCCCGTTTATTTGTATTGCAGGCGGTTTGCGGTTTCGTAGGCACTGGAGAGGCTGTTTGTCGGGTCTTCGATTGCCCATTCAGGCCCGGTAAATTTGGTCGTGTGTGGCGGGATGAGATGTCCGTCGCGGTCGGTGATTCCCAGCATGAAGTTGATGAACCAGTCGAGGTCGGCCTTGTTTATGAATACACGTCCTGCACTTTCGACTGTGTTGTCGCGGAAGTATCGGTTGAGGTAGTAGTAGCATTTCAGTTGGAATGAGTCGAGGTCGGCCGTCATGCCCAGCAGTCGGCGGAAGTAGTCGTAGCCCGATGTTGCGATGCTGTTTGCATATCGGTTGCTGTAGCTTGACGGCTGCTTGCCTGTGCGGTTGTATGCAATGGTGCCCTCTTCGTCCATTCCGAGCGATGTGAGTTCGTAGTCGATAGCAATCTGGTTGCCTCCTGAGGGGGTGGGGTAGGCATCGCATCCGAGCAGGCCGAGGAGTGTGAATCCCATCACTCCTGTGCGGTCGGCTCCAGTGCGGCAGTGGAAATAGACGGGTCGTCCTTCTTTCAGTTTGGCAATCACCCACGCCACGTTGCCCACTGCAGCCGAGAAGTGCAGTGCATCGTGCAGTGCAAAATCGGTGGCGGTGTTCATGAAGTCGGCATCCAGCATCGGTGTATATCCGAGCGAGTGTGCGTTGCGCTTCGGGTCGTCGGGCCACGAACCCCTGCCTGGCATGGCACGCAGGTCGAGATGTGCACGTATTCCGATGCGGTGCAGTTCGGCGATATCTTCTTTGGAGAGGAAATAAGTCTCGTGTCGTGCGTTTTGTCCGCCAGGACTTCCGCCCCGATACACCTGTTCATACCTCACCCGGTTGCTGCCCCATCCGGTCCATCCGCCCAGATCGCGTATGTTCCAGCTGCTGTCGAGGCGTATCATGCGCAGTTGTCCCTCGGTGTGAATCATGCCGCTCGTCAGTGGTTTCTTCTGTAGCACCGTGTAGAAGTAGGTCGTTTGTGGCACGAGGTTGACAAGGCTGAAGGTGTTATCTCCCTTCGAGGCCTCAAACAAGGTGTCGAGCCGCAACATGGAACCCTCTTGGTCGGCCGACAGGCTTATCCACACCATGCCTGCTTTCTTGGTCTTGAAATGCACATCGAAGCCCACGGGCTGGTCGTTGCGGTAGCCGCTGCTCAGTGCCGACGAGCGCAACTGACGGAATTCAGCATCGTCGAGGTATGACTTGCTGCCGCGCTCGAATGTTGATGCCGAGTGTTGCATCATGTGTTGCACTGTGGGGTTCTCGATGTTGACGGTTGTGTGGCTGAGGTTTTTGTCGGCCGGCTGCTGTGCATGTGAGCCGATAAAGGGTGAAACGATGACTGCGATGACGATTGGAAGTCGCCGCAGCGATGCTGCCGGCCGGCTGAGTGGAAGGAGTCGTAACATGATGATATTAATATTATGTCGATAATTTATCGACAAAGATAGGTGTTTTTTTCTTAATTTCTTGTGCCGTATGGGTTATTTTCGTAACTTTGTAGCCACTAATGGCCTTTCGGCCTTGCTTTTTTAAGTTACTATACCTGTAATATCGTTATTATATCATAGAACTATGAAACAACCGTACGTGACTAATCTGGCTCTTGCCGTCATATTGTTTTTTGTAAGTATCAGTGCATTTTCGCAGCAGGAAGATGTGATATATTCGTTCCGGCTGAAAAACGTATGCGGTTTCGACCGTGTGGGCGAACTGGTTGAAATCGATGTGCCTGCAGGAACCAACCTGAATGCAGTCGCACTGCTCGATGAGAGCGGCAGCAAAGTTGCATTCGAGCCAACAGCCGACGGTGCAATACGCTTCCTCGCATCGGTGGGGGCGCTCTCCACAACCGGCTACAAACTTGTGGCAGGAAAGCCCGATGCTCCGGAAACGATGACATACTCGCATGTGAAAATGCCAGCCAACCGGGCAGACATAGCATGGGAAAACAACCTCTGCGCATATCGCATGTACAGCACCACGCTGCTCGGCTCCGAACCCAACACGGCTCAAGGAGTGGATGTGTGGCAGAAGAAGACCGAGGGACTGGTGGTTGACAACATGTATGCACTGTCAAACTACCATGCCGAGAGTCAATACGGCATGGATGTCTATTCGGTGAACGGCAAACGGCTGGGATGCGGAGGCACGGCAGCGGTGGTCGATGGTCACCTCACGATGCACGCCCCTTACAACAAGTGCGAATTCATAGAGCAGTCGGCCCTGAAGCAGGTGTTCAGACTCACCTACGACAATGTGGTCATCGGTGGCAACAGCTATACGAAGACCCTCGTGGTCGAAACATCGGCCAACTCGATGCTGAACAAAGCGACGATGAAGCTTGAAGGCAAGGCTGGAAACGTGAGTATAGCTATCGGAATATACGACCACAGCGATATGGGAATAGCTTTGGACGGAAACAACTTCACCGACATGCAGGGAGTGGTGGGCCGTGCAGAGTTGAAGAGCGAAGGCAGTGTGACGACAGCCGGAGCACGATTCTACCAAGGTGCATACGTGCCGGGCAGCGATGTTGTGACAAAAGAAATCGACAGTCACCTGTGCCTGGTGGTTGACTACACGGTAGGCACCGAACTTACATTCTATTTCGGTGCAGGGTGGAACCACTTCCCTGAAGGAAGGTACGGCAGCGACGATGAGTGGTTTGATGCCTTGGAGCGATTTAAGATGCAGACAGAACATCCGCTCACGCTCACAAGCTTCAACACACTGCCGACAAAGGACGACGTGCTGTACATACTCAACTCGGTGAACCAAACATGGCAGACACGCTATCCCAACCACGGCGACTTCTTCTGGAACCGTGCCGTGTATTACATAGGCAACATGCACGCCTACGAGGTGACACACAATCAGGATTACCTCGACTTTGCAACAGCATGGGCCGAGCGCAACAGATGGAGGGGACGCGACGGCGACTCCGACCCGACGAAGTGGAAATGGACATACGGCGAATCGTATAACTATGTGTTGTTCGGCGACAATCAGGTGTGCTTCCAGGTATATGCCGACCTCTACAACCTCGACCCCGATAAGGACCCGGTGAAGATAGCACGCGCACTCGAGGTCATGGGATACGAAATATCGACCGACGAGGAGGGATACCTGTGGTGGGTTGACGGACTTTTCATGGTGATGCCAGTGATGAGCAAGCTATACAACATAACCGGCAACCAACTCTACCTCGACAAGATGTACACATATTGGAAGTGGTACACCGACCGCATGTTCGACAACGAGGAGAACCTCTACTATCGTGATGCCAGCTATGTCTATCCAAGTCACAAGACACTTGCCGGCAAGAAGGACTTCTGGGCACGAGGCGACGGATGGATCTTTGCCGCCTTTGCAAAGATACTGCAAGACCTGCCAGCCGACGATGCTCATCGCGATGAATATATCGACTACTATCGCCGCATGGCAGCAGCCCTCAAACGCTGTCAGCAACCCGACGGATATTGGGAACGTTCGCTCATCGACCCCGACCAGGCACCAGGGTACGAAACATCGGGCACGGCATTCTACGCTTATGGATACGCATGGGGCATCAACAACGGAATCTTGTCGGAGGTGGAATATGGAGAAACACTTGAACGCGCATGGAACTACCTGGCCAACACTGCATATCAAGCCGACGGAACCGTGGGCTACATCCAGCCGATAGGTGCGGCCGCAATACCGGGACAGAATCTGTATGCAACCAGTTACTACGATTTCGGTGTGGGTGCATTCCTCATGGCGGCAGCCGAGATATCGAAACTGGCTGTGGGCGATATGCAAAAGACCAAACTGCGACTCACCGATGCACACTTGGGAGAGGCCGACGAGATTGTCCTCACATTCAACACGCAACCCGACCCCGCTGTTGCGGCCAATGCAGAACACTACACCCTGAACGGAGTGACACCCGATATCGCCAGTATCGACTGCGACGACCGAACTGTGACCCTGCAACTGAACGAACCTATCGACTACGGTTGCTACCGGCTCGAAGTGAACGGACTTCAGAGCATCGAGGGGGGTGAACTGGCCGACGGACAGGGAAAGAACATAATACTGCCGGTACCGCTCTCGCCTGCCGGCCGCGGGCTGACCATCACGGCCATCGGAGCTCAGAGCGGAAATCCGGCTGCAAACATCAACGACAACAACCTCTCAACCCGATGGAGCCAGGAGGGAAGAGGACAGTGGATACAGATTGACCTCGGAAGTGTGAACACAGTCGAGGCCGTAGATATTGCGTTCTACAACGGAAACCAGAGAATCGCATTCTTCGACATACAGACATCGAAAGATGGAAAGACTTTTGAAAACACACTGACTGGCGTGCAAAGCTCGGGACTTACAACACAGCTCGAACGCTTCAAGATGATTCCAGCCGTGGATGCAAGGTATGTGAGGGTGGTAGGAAACGGAACAACCGAAAGTATGTGGAACAGTATAACCGAGATGAGAGTGAGGGTGAAAGACGAGTCGGCAGGAAACATACAGATACCAACCACCATACATTCCGACATACTCTTACCGCAAACAACCGACAATGGCAACACAATCGTGTGGACTTCATCCGACAAATCGGTCATGTCGGGACTGGGACTCGTCACACTTTCCGATGCCGATCAACATGTCACTCTGACAGCTAATGTGGGTGCATATAAGAAGACATTCGATGTAGTGGTGAAGGCTCGTAATCCACTCGACAACCTTCAGCTGCTCTATTCGTTCGACGATGCTGATGTATATAGACAAGGCGGCAGGACCTACGTCAGAGATCACAGCCGCTACGGGCGCGATGCAGAACTCATGGGCACTAACGGCAACATACGTGGCGGCATCTTGAACCTCGCAGGCAATAAGGCACAGGATTTCCAAAACAACAGCTATCTGCACCTTCCAAACCACCTGCTCGATTCGCTACGTTCATATACCGTCACACTCGTCGTGAAACCATCGTCGCTCAACAAGCAGCCACGATTCTACGATTTTGGAGCAGCAACGGCAAACAGCATCTTCCTGAGAGCAAACAGGTTTGCTGCCGGATATAAATACAATGGTGGCACGACGGTGCTTGCCGAGGCAGCGGAACAACTCACCACCGGACGCGAACTCAAAATAGCCGTCACGTTCAACGCCACCACGAAAGTCACGAAAGTATATGTAAACGGTAAGTGCATGATAGAGAACACGAATATTGTGCGCGAACCTTACGAAATCACACAGCTGGCCCTCGACAACCGGAACTATATAGGACGCACACAATGGTGGGACTCGAATGTGGCAGCCGACAACTACGACTATCAAGGCACAATCGACGATTTCCACTTGTTCAGCATGGAACTCACCGAGACGGAAATAAGCCAGGTGTTCGACCACAGTATAACCTCGGTCGAACCGATAGGACATGACCTGAATGGTTCTCACGACGACAAGGTGTTCGACATAGCAGGCAGGCAGGTGAAACCACAGAACTTGCAGAAGGGCATCTATATACGTAACGGACAAATAGTGCTGATAAAATGACGAAGAGGTGCAGACGACGGGCAAAAAAACATGTCGTGTCGCAAAAAAAAGATAATAAACAATTGCTGTTTTTCAAATAATTCGTAAATTTGCAGCCGCAAACAAGAAGTGTGGCCGTGGCCAGGCGCAGCAGAACCATACCACACATAACATCAAGTTTAACAAATAATGCAAAATACATGGACGATAGTTATCCGGCGACAAGCCAACCCGACGAACGCAGGATAGAGCCATGACAGAAGAATAGTAGGTTTAGGCTCTTTCCGAAAACAAGTGAATTCATACCCCTTTTTTATTTTTGTGAATCAAAAGCAAAGAGCGTAAACTTATGCGTACTTATTGGAATATTAATAAGGGCATCAGGCAACTCGATACATGGGATTCGGGTTGCTGGGTGCAAGTGACCTGCCCCGTTGAGGACGACGTGAAGTATTTGGTCGATGAACTCGGAATACCCGACTATTTCGTTGAAGACATCAGCGATACCGACGAGCGTGCCCGTTACGACTACGATGAAGGATGGCTTATGATTATCCTCCGTATTCCCCATATCAAAAACATAGCAAGCCGCGCACCATATACCACCATCCCGCTCGGCATACTTATCAAAGACGACAAAATCATCACCATCTGCCATCAGGAAACCAAGATGATGATCGACTTCATCAACCATCAGCAACGCCGTGCAGAGGGATTCATCGATGCCACCGACCTCGTCTTCCGACTCTTCCTCAGTGCCAGTGTGTGGTATCTGAAATATCTGAAGCAGGTGAACGGGCTCATAGAAAAAGCAAAACGAAACCTCGACCGCAATATCGACAACAAAGACCTCACAAGCCTGTCGCGACTGCAAGACAGCCTCACATACTTTGCTACATCAATACGAGGCAACGAGACATTGCTTTCGAAACTGAAATTCCGCCTGCCGGTCGATGACCTCGATGCCGAACTGATTGAAGACGTGAACATCGAGATGCAACAGGCGCGAGAGATGACTGCCATATACTCCAACATCCTTGATTCAACCATGGACACCTACGCCAACCTCATCAATAACAACATGAACCAGGTGATGCGTCTGCTCACGAGTCTCAACATGATCATCATGTTGCCAACTCTCGTGGCAAGTCTCTTCGGCATGAACCTCATCAACGGAATGGAGCAAAACAAATGGGGATTCATCATTGCAATCATCATCTCGACAATACTCACCGTGCTCGGTTGGTGGTATTTCCGTAAGCGTAAGTGGCTTTGAGGAATATATAATATATAATTGATA
>CAMHPM010000039.1 GCA_946187025.1 uncultured Prevotellaceae bacterium | reverse complement strand
GGGGAGAGGTTTGTCAATTCCCCCAAAGGGGGGAGAGGTTTTCCTTCAACTTCTTTATCGCGTACTGGAACCGTGCCTTGACCGTCGATTCGGGCACCCCCTGCATCGTGGCAATCTGTCGGAAGGTCAGTTGGTCGGTGATGTGCAGTCGTACCGTTTCGGCCTGCAGTGGTGGCAGAGTGTCGAGCACCTGGCTGATGCGCATGTATTCATCGTGCAGGTCGCTGTTGGCATCGGGTGGCTCAGGGCGGTTGGTGGCTTGACTGATGTCAACCATAGTGGGGCGCCGTCGTCGCTGATAGTCGATGCAGGCATTGCTCACCGACCGCAGCAGGTAGCGCTCCACATTGTCCACATGGCTCAGGTCCTGTCCCGATGTGTAGAGCTTCAGCAGAGTGTCCTGCACCACATCCTCGGCGTCCTCGCGGTTGCCGATGCGAAGATAGGCGAAACGGAACAACCAGTCGAGCCGCTGTTCGACTATGTTCTCCAGTTCACGGAGCCGTTTTTCTCTGTCTTTCTGATGCATCGGGGTCTTGGTTTGCTGTGTTTGAGCGGCTGCTGCCATGCCAGAGCTGACTGCATGTCTTTATCTATTATGACGAAATCGTGGGTGGAAAAGATGTAAACTATACAATGTTTTTTGCGTTCGTACCTCGTTTTTTTGCTTCGAATGTACGAAACCTATGTCGCACACATACGTAACATTCCATGAGCGTGCGCACTAATTTTCCTGTGAGTGCAGAGTAATTTTCCTGCGAGTGCAGAGTAATTTCCCTTTGAGTGCGTACTAATTCTTTAATTTGTGGTGCAAATTTAATAATTTGTGAGCATAAAACAATAAATTTCTGCTGCAAATTTAATAATTTGCACCACAAATTAAAGTTTTCTTATGCACTCACGATAAAAGTAGTATATACGTGTGCTGTTTTTAGTATATAGTGTTGGTAAAACGAAAGACTTCTCTTTTGCCGTGCGGTTGCACCGCACGTGGTGGGGCAGCAGCTGGTCATGTGAAGTCGAGTTCACAAGGCCATCATGGCTGTTGCGGTGTAGGCTGTGCGTTGTGCTGACGGTGCGGATGGTGCGGGCATGGACCAACCTCCCCCTGTGCGGTGGCGGCAGGGGCGGGGAAGTCGGGGGGGCGGCTCGTGCCGCACAGCCACTATTCCTCCATCAATTGCTGGAAGAACTGGTCGAGTTCCGTGTCGATGCCGGCGAGGAGGTCGCCGGTGATGTAGATGTTGTCGTCATCGACGATGTAGAGCTCCTCGATGGTTTCGTGTTCTTCGTCTTCGAGCACGAAGCTGAAGGGCTTGGCTATGCTCAGGTGGTCGAAACAGTGGGCATCGGCCATCGTGCGCAGCACGCTGCTGAGCTGGGGGATGACGATGGTCTGGCATTCGTCGGCATCGGTGTCGATCCATTCGTCGATGATGACGTGGTGGAGCTCCATGTCGTTGTCGTCGTAGAGGGTGAGGGTGCCGCTGTCGGCATCGAGGTGCAGGTGGATGTCGGTGATGACTTCGAAATCGGTCTCGGCGGTGTAGCCTGACAGAGCCTGGCTGATGGCCTGCTCGAGGGTGGTGGATGTGTCGCTATGCATGGGTGGGGTTTATGATAGTTTATAGTTGAATGTTTATAGTTTATGGGTAACCTCTCCCCCGCCTCCCCCGAGGGGAGGAGCTTTATCCATCCGGATGGCCTATCTCTCCCCTTTGGGGGAGCAGGGAGGGGGCTCCTTACTTCTTTGCCGTTCTCTGTTGTTTGATTATGCTGTATGCTTGGTGTACTCCGAGTTCGCCTGCGGTGCTGAGGTCGGCCAGGGCTTCGGTTGTGTTGCCGAGCTGCAGGTTGATGATGCCTCGGTTGAAGTAGGCGAGTGGGAATCGCTGGCGCAAGCTGATGGCTTGGTCGAGGTCGTCTTTTGCTCCGGCGGTGTTGCCGCGCATGGCGCGCACGTAGGCTCGGTTGTAGTATGCCTCGGCAAACTGTGGTGTGGCGCTGATTACAGCTGTGAATGCTGCTTCGGCCAGCGGCATCTCGTCGGCCTGCATGGTGTGGTCGATGCCTTGCTGGAAGGTGGATATGGTCTGCTCGTCGGCTCCGCAGGCTTCGAGGGTGTAGGTGCTGACGAGCCGCTGTGAGGCGACGGTGTTGTCGCCCGAGAGCAGGATGAGGGGCAGCAGCTTGGTTTCGGCTGTCTTGTTCTGTATCTTGCCGCGAAGCGGGTTGTCGTAGGTCTTGACCGGCTGGTCGTCTTCTACGAGCTGCTGATAGTCGTTGGGGTCGATGTCCGACTTCTTGCGTGTGCGGTTGGCCTGGCGGCTGGTGGGTGTGGTGTATCCGTAGCGGTGGGCTACGTTTTCACGCAGTATGTGTTCTTCGTCTTGCATCGCTCCGCGCACATCGCCGGTCTTCCTACGTGCCTCGGCGCGCAGCTGGTAGCCGTAGAGGAATTTGGGGAAGGCGTTGATGACCCGTGTGTAGTCGCGTATGGCTCGTGTGTAGTCGCCGGTCTGGTCGTAGAGGCGTGCGCGGTTGAAGAGGGTCATGATGTCGTCGGGGTCGATGTCGAGGATGAAGTCGAAGTCTTCGATGGCGAGGTTGTCTTCGCCCACCGAGGCTCGCAGGAGTCCGCGGTTGTAGTGTGCGATGAAATTGAGTGGGTCGATGTCGAGTGCGAGGTTGTAGTCGCTCATGGCTCCGCGCAGGTTGTTCTGTTGGTAGCGGCACAGGGCACGCGAGATGAGGGTGCGGGCGTTCTTGGGCTGCAGGCGTATGGCCTCGTCGAGGTGTGTCTCGGCTTCGGAATACTTGTCGCGATACATGAGGAACTGTGCTTTCATCGACTGTGCAGCGGGGTTGTAGGGATCGACCTCCAGTGCCCGGTCGGCCGATGCCTCGGCAGCAAGTGTGTCGCCTTGCATGGTGCGGATTTCGGCACGGAGCAGGTAGCCGTCGGCATGTTGGGGCCAGCGGCGGATGAACTGTGTGAGGGTGGAGTCGGCACGGGTGATGCTGTCGAGCTCCATGTAGCAGAGCACGAGGTTGTGCCACATGGGACGGTGTTCGTCTTCGATGCTTATGGCCTTTTCGTAGTCGGCCGAGGCGCCTTCATAGTTTTTGAGGTTGATGCGCGACAGGCCGCGTACTTCGTAGGAGTTGATGTAGTAGGGGTTGATCTCGATGGAGCGTGTGCAGTCGGCTATGGCGCCTCCATAGTCTTCGAGATAGAATTTGGCCAATGCCCGGTAGAAGTATGGTTCGTGGAGATAGGGCTTGGCATTGATGACATGGTTGAAATACTGTATCGACAATGCATAGTCGTCGTAATACAATGCATTACGGCCGATGAGCATCATGCGCTCGGCATTGATCTGTGCCGAGAGCGTGGTGGCAACCGCAAAGAGAATTGTATATATGACGCTACGCATGGGGTGGGTTTGAGTTTATGAGTTCTTGAGTTTATGAGTTCTGGTTTATGAATTTTTGCGAGACCTTTTAACCTCTCCCCCGCCTCCCCCAAGGGGAGGTGCTTTATCCATCCGGATGGTATCCTCTCCCCTTGGGGGAGATAAGAGAGGGGTGAGAGGGGTTTTTTCTTACTTCTTCACCTTGTAGGTGCAGCTGATTTTGCCTTTGGCCATTGCCACGAGTTTCTTCTTTATGAGTTGTTTGCGCAGGCCCGATATGTGGTCGATAAACAGTTTGCCTTCAAGGTGGTCGTATTCATGCTGGAACACTCGTGCCGCAAATCCGTCGATCCACTCGTCGTGTGGTTGCAGCTGCTCGTCGAGATATGTCACATGCACTGATTTGGCGCGTCGCACATTCTCGTGTATGCCTGGCACACTGAGGCAACCTTCTTCCATGAGTTCGGTCTCTTCGCTTTCTTCAAGGATTCGTGGATTGATGAATGCGTGCAAATATCCCTTGTATTCGGGCATGTCGTCGCTCAGGGAGTTGAGGTCGATAACAAACAAGCGTATCGACAGTCCCACCTGCGGTGCTGCAAGACCCACACCGTCGGCTTTTTGCATGGTTTCATACATGTTTTGAATCAGTTCCTGAAGGTCGGGATAATCGGTCGGAATATCTGTGGCCTCCTTACGTAGCAGGGGCTGACCGAGTATGTACATTGGTAATATCATATCTGTTGTTTATTGTTGAATGTTTATAGTTTATGGGTAACCCCTCTCTTATCTCCCCCGTCATCCCCCTGCGGGGGACTGAGGGGGGACAAAATCCGTTCTTCTCCCCCTCGCACTCCCCCATGGGAGAGGGGAGAAGATACCATCCGGATGGATAAAGCTCCTCCCCTTCGGGGAGGCGGGGGAGAGGTTTTTTACTTCCTTGCCAGGTATTCTTCCAGGATGATTGTTGCGCTTATTTTATCGACCAAAGCCTTGTTTTGCCTGGCTTTTCGGCTGATTCCGCTTTCGAGCATGACCTGATGTGCCATGACCGATGTGAACCGCTCGTCGAAAAGCTCGACAGGCATGGCAGGGTAGAGCTTGCGCAGGCGATTGACAAACGGGGTTATACGTCGCATGTTTTCCGAATCCTCTCCATTCATCTGCCGTGGATGTCCCACGATGATACGTTCCACCTGCTCGCGGCTGAGATAGTCGGCAAGGTATGCTTCGAGGTCTTTTGTCTCAACCGTGGTGAGGCCTCCGGCTATCAGCTGCAGCGGGTCGGACACTGCTATGCCTGTACGTTTCTGTCCGTAGTCGATTGCAAGTATGCGCATGGGCGTCGTCGTTTCTTTTTTGAGTATGCTTTGTAGTATGTCTTGTCAGCAAACAAATGTGGTATGTAGCTTATTGTCCCACCTTGATGTTTCCCACCGATTTGAGGTATTTGAAGTTGCAGAGCACTTGCTGGCACTGTGCTTCCACTTTTGCCGCATAGGCCTGTTGCCACATTGCCTGCGACTCGAGGTAGTCGGACAGCGACTCATAACCCACTTCGTATTGCTGCTTCGACAGGCGCATGTTTTCCTCGGCCTGGCTGAATGCGCTCGTGGTGAGTGTCACTTCCTTTTGTGCCTCGTCGAGGTTGTTGAGAGCCTGCTGCTGCTCAAGCATCATCTTCTCTTCCAGATCGGCCTGCTCTGTCTGGGCGATAATCTGTCTGGCCTTGGCCGAGCGTATCTTGTTTTTGCTTTCGCCGAAAGTGAATAGCGGCACTTTCACACCTATACCTATCGTCGCTGCACCGTTGTCGATGAGGCGTTTGCCTGCCAGTTCGCCTCCGTTGGCATAGTTGTAGCTCCCGATTGCCACCACCTGTGGCAGGTAGTCGCTTCGTGTGAGTTTCACCTGCTGGGTTGCCATCATCTGCTGCTGGTTGAGCAAGATGTATTCGGGCCGGTTGCTGATATCAATAGTCTGCCCTGCAGGGTTGCCTGCGGCTGCTTGATACATGTCGCCAGCCGACACGTCGATGTCGTCGGTGAGGGATTTGCCTATGTGGTGGCAGAGGTTCATCTTGGCCAGTCGGTAGGCATTCTCGGCTTTGCTTATGTTTAGTTCGGCCTCGTTAAGCTTCACTTGCACTTTCATCACGTCGTTGCGAGTCTTGAGGCCGTGACTGAAGGCGCTCTCCACGTTTTTCTTCAACTCATCGAGCAGGGCGTGGTATTTTTGTGCAACCACAATCATTTCCTTGGCTTTCACGGCAAGTATATATGCCTCGACGGTTGACACAATCACTTCGTCGCGAGTGAGCGATGTGCTTACCTGTGTCATTTCCTTGCCCAGCTGTGCCATCTCATAGGCTGTGCTGATTTTGCCGCCCATGTAGATTGGCTGTGTTATGCTTATGCCTCCGACAAACATGTTCTTCAGCTTCAGCTTCATGGTTTGGTCCGGGAACAGCGCATATTGGTTGAGCGAATAGCTCCCGTCGGCATTCATCGTGACGTTGGGAACGAACGTGCCGGCTGCTGCAGAGTAGTTGTAGATGGGTAGCTGACCGCCGCTGATGGTGAGGTCGGTGGATGCCGTGGAGTAGAAGTCGGCAGCAAAGAGGTTGAGCCGTGGATAGAAATTGGACTTGTATGCCTTCAATTCATAGTCCATTTGCTGTTCCTTCATGCGGCTTTTGATTAGTTGCTTGTTGTCGTCGCCAAGTGCCAACTTTATGCACTCGTTGATGGTGAGTGTCTGTGCAACGGCTGTCGTGGCATTGACGGCAAGCATCGCTATGATGATATATGCAGTTTTGTTGATGGTCATATCTTGAAGAATAGTGAATAGAGTATAGGAATAAATATAAGTGTGATGAGTGTTCCGACAAACAGTCCGCCCATGATGGTGACAGAGAGCGAGCCGAACATCGCATCGGGAACGAGTGGAATCATGCCAAGGATGGTGGTGAGCGATGCCATCATGACTGGACGCAGGCGGCTCTTGGCGCTATTGATGAGTGCGTCGTGTGGATTCATGCCGCTGCTGATTTCCAGTGTGATTTCGTCGATGAGCACTATTCCGTTCTTAATCATCATGCCGATGAGGCCCAACACTCCTACTATGGCTACGAATCCGAATGCTTTTCCCGAGATCAGTACCGACGGTATTACCCCGACGAGGATGAACGGTATGCAGCAGAAGATGATGGCAGGCTTCTTATAGTCCTTGAACAGCATTATGAGTATGATAATCATCAGGATGATAGCAAGCGGGAAGTTGGCAAACAGGTAGCGCATTGAGTCGTCGCTGGCTTTTTTCTCGCCTTGCCATGACAGGGTGTATCCTTCGGGCAGATGCAGTTTCTTAAGCTCTGCCTCGAGCGACGCACGTGCTTCTTCTGTTCCTACTCCAGGCCGTGGGCTGCATTGCAGGCGTTGTGAGCGCTGCCCGTTGTAGCGCATCACTACAGGGTCTTCCCATTTCACGTCGATGTTTTTTACTATCTGGCGCAGTGGGGTGGTGCCTGTGATTTCTTCAATCAGGTCTTCTTTGGTGTATGTTCCGGTAAGCACTTTGGTAATCAGCTCTTGATTGGTCAGTTTCGATAGGTTCGGAATCATGCCGAACACCTCTACGTTCTGCAGGTTGTCGATGTTGTTGCCATCGCTGTCAACACACTTCACGTATATTTTCTCGTCGTTGATTCCGTCGTAGAACGTACCGATTGGTATTCCGCCTGTATAGGCCAGGATTGATGTTCCAACGTCGCTGCGGCTCAGTCCGCTGGTACGGGCTGCCGATTGGTTGTATTCTATGTTGAGCACCGGAATGCGTGGCTCCCAGTCGGTGGTGGCAAGATATACCTTGTCGCTGTTGCGTACGATGCTCATGGCTGAGTCTGTGAGTTGATGCAACACCTCGGGGTCGGGACCGCGGAACATGGCTTCAATTGGATATTTCTTGAACATCAGGTTGTACCTCTTGAGCTTGATGTAGGCTTGTGGGTAGCGGCGCATGAGTTCGTCTTGTATTTCCTGAATGTTTTTCACGAGTGCTGACGGCGACGTGAAGTCTATGATGAGTTCACCGTATGACAGCGATGGTGTTGCGATGCTGCGCACCAGGTTGTAGCGGCTCGGGGTTCCACCCAGCGATGTGGTGATGTTGGTCACTTCGTCGCGGGTTTTCAGGTATTCTTGTATTTCCTTCAGGTCGGTTTCCACTTGTTTGTAGTTTGTTCCTTCAGGCAGTTTGTATTCCATGTAGAGCTGGTCGTACTCCATGTCGGGGAAGAAGGCCTGGTCGAGGAACCTGTAGCTGAATCCGCTGATTGCCAGCAGTGCGATGGCTGCAATCACTAATGTGATTCTGTGGCGCAGGCCGAATTTGAGAACACGTTCCAGTGCTGTGTAGGCCATGCCCGAGTAGAGTGTGTCTTGTGTGTCGTTTTCGTCTTTGGCCTTTTGCTTTTCGTTCTTGGTGAAGAGCATCCGGCTGCACATTATCGGCACATGGGTGAGTGCCAGCAGCCAGCTCAGCAGCAGCGATACGGCGATTACGATGAACAGGTCGCGTACATATATGCCTGCCGTGTCGGGACTGAGGAATATCGGGAGGAATGCCAGTATTGCGATGAGCGTGGCTCCGAGCAGCGGCATTGCTGTCTTCCGTCCGATGTCGGTGAGTGCTTGCAACCGTGGTTTGCCTTGCGCCTTATCAATCAGGATTCCATCTACAATCACTATTGCATTGTCAACCAGCATTCCCATTGCCAGGATGAACGATGCCAGACTTACGCGTTGCAGTGTGCCGTCGAAACCATTGAGTACCAGGAACGAACCGAAGACTATTGTCACGAGGCTCATGCCGATGATGATGCCGCTCTTCAGTCCCATGGTGAAGATGAGGACTACGACAACGATTAGCACTGACTCGACGAGGTTGATGAGGAATGTGTTGAGTGCTGATGATACACGCTCTGGCTGGAAGAACACTTTGTGATATTCCACTCCTGCAGGCAGTCGGTGTTCTATGCTGTTCAGCTTTTCTTCGACGATGGTGCCTATCTGTGTCACGTCTTTGTCGGCAAGGCATGCTATAGAGATGCCTATTGCCCGCTCGCCGTTGTATTGCAGCGAGTTGCGTGTCGGCTCTTCGTATGTTTTCTCGACCGTTGCAATGTCGCTTATGCGTAGTTGGTCGTCGTCGTGACCTTGGATGAGCATGTCTGCGATGTCTTTTGTGTTGTTGAAACGGTCGCTCACACTCACTCGTATGCGGTTGGTTCCGTTGTCGTAGTAGCCTGCATACACGGTCTTGTTCTGGCCGTTGAGGGTTTGTATCACTTCGGTCGGCATCACGCCGAGGTTGGCCATTTTGTCTTGGCTCAGTTCGATGTTGATACACTGGCTTCGCTTTCCGTAGATGTCAACGCGACACACTCCGTCGATTTCCATCAGTTCGCGTTTCATCAGCTCTGCATAGTCGCTCAGCTCTTTGTCGTCGAGTCCGTCGCCGGTCAGTGCGTAGAACATTCCATATACGTCGCCGAAGTCGTCGCGCACCACCGATGGGTATGCGCCTTGCGGCAGTTTGGCTTGCACGCCTGTCACCTTGCGTCGCAACATGTCCCATGCCTGTTCTATCTCGGTTGTGGTGGTAAGGAGTTCGACGGTTATGATGCTGAGGTCGTTCATCGACTGGCTTTGCACGTTGTCAACGTCGGGTACCTCTCGAATTGCTTTTTCCAGTTGGTCGGTCACTTCCAGTTCTACCTGGTGGGCCGATGCTCCGGGATAGGTGGTCACAATCATGGCTTGCCTCACCTTGATGGCGGGGTCTTCAAGTTTGCTCATTGAGCGGTAGCTCAGTATGCCGCCGATGATGAACACGGCTATGG
>CAMHPM010000038.1 GCA_946187025.1 uncultured Prevotellaceae bacterium | reverse complement strand
TATCATTCAGACTCCGCCCGCAAACCGGTATCCGATTCAAACCGAGATACATACGTTTTCGGCCGAAGTGATTGCTGAAGCCATCAATTTTGAGATGAGCCGTAACGGACAGGTGTTTTTCGTGAACAACAAAATAAGCAACTTGCCCGAACTGAAGGCCCTCATAGAACGTCAGGTGCCCGATGCCAGGGTGTGTATCGGCCACGGGCGGATGAACCCGCAGGAACTGGAGCAGGTGGTGTTCGACTTTATGAACCACGACTACGATGTGATGCTCTCGACCACAATCGTTGAGAATGGAATCGATATACCAA
The DNA here is from genome assembly GCA_946187025.1 of uncultured Prevotellaceae bacterium. Classification (GTDB taxonomy): domain Bacteria; phylum Bacteroidota; class Bacteroidia; order Bacteroidales; family Bacteroidaceae; genus Colivivens. The sequence continues at coordinate 9,082 of CAMHPM010000038.1, read as the reverse complement.
ATGCAAATACGATTATCATCAATTCGGCACAGAACTATGGATTGAGCGACTTGCACCAGATGCGCGGACGAGTGGGACGCAGCAACCGCAAGGCATTCTGTTACCTCATCGCACCTCCGCTGGCTGCACTCAACGAACAGTCGAGACGACGCCTGCAGGCTCTTGAGAATTTTTCCGATCTGGGGTCGGGCATTCAGATTGCAATGCAAGACCTCGACATTCGCGGCGCAGGCAATTTGCTCGGTGCCGAACAAAGCGGATTTATTGCCGACCTTGGCTACGAGACGTATCAGAAGGTACTGGCCGAGGCCATGCAGGAACTGGCTGCTACTGCTACTTACGACACAGGACAGGAACGTGACACGGAAAAAATGTTCACACCATCATTCGAGGCGCTTGTGGACACTGTTGAAATTTCGGCCGACCTGCCGGCACAATTCACCGAAGACTATGTGCCAAGCAGCAGCGAACGTATGAGCCTGTACCGTGAACTCGATTCGCTCAACAGCGAGGGACAGCTCGACGCCTATCGCAAACGACTTGAAGACCGTTTCGGAAAACTTACACCTGAGGGTGAGCAGCTATTGGCTGTCATGCCGTTGAAGTGGGCCGCAGCACGGCTCGGCATCGAGAAAATCACCCTGAAACAAGGGTCAATGCGTCTCTTCCTCGTAGCCGACAATGACAGCCCTTATTATCAGAGCGAACAATTTGGTGCAATCATCGACTATGTGTCGTGGCATCCGCGCGAAACGAAACTGCGCGAAGTAGAAGGACGTCGCTCGGTTGTGGTGAGCGGGGTGAAGTCGATAATACAGGCACGGCAGATTCTGCAGGCCATGTTGTCGGCAAATCGCACATGAAGCAATAGCACCGGTTTACACGACTGCGCACTCTCGGCCCTGCGACTGCGCACTCTCGGCCCTGCGACTGCGCACTCTCGATGCTGCGACTGCGCACTCTCGATGCCGCGAGTGCGCACTCACAAAAAACCATTTCCTTTTCCATGCTCCTATTTCCCGTCTGTACCCGGTGACTTACCCGCCGGCTCCAATCTTTCGTACACACCTTTTCACCCCTTGCCGGCACTCGACATGTGTTGCCGACATGCCGTTTTATCGAAAATTATTGTCATAAAAAGTTAATGCGATGAAATAAACCTTAAATAATTTTGTGCTTAGCGTACTTTGTGTTATCTTTGCAAACTTAAAACCGACATACCGAAACAAATCATGGATAGAAGCGACAGCATAGTTATAATTCCAACTTATAACGAGAAAGAAAATATAGAGAAGATCATTCGTGCCATATTCTCGCTCGAAAAGTATTTCCATATACTTATCATCGACGATGGCTCGCCCGATGGTACGGCTAAGATAGTGCACAGGCTCATCGACGAAGAATTTTCCGACCGCCTGTTTATTGTCGAGCGCAAAGGAAAACTCGGTCTTGGCACTGCCTACATCTGGGGCTTTAAGTGGAGCCTCGAACATGGCTACGACTTCATCTTCGAGATGGATGCCGACTTTTCACATGCACCGGCCGACCTGCCACGACTCTACGAGGCATGTGCCGTCGAAGGCTACGACCTTGCGATAGGTTCGCGCTACATTTCGGGTGTAAACGTAGTGAACTGGCCGATGGGACGTGTGCTGATGTCATACTTTGCTTCGATGTATGTGAGGCTGGTAACCGGATTCAATATCCATGACACCACGGCCGGATTCAAATGCTACCGTCGCAGGGTGCTCGAAACCATCGACCTCGACTCAATACGATTCAAGGGATATGCGTTCCAGATTGAGATGAAATTCACGGCATGGAAATGCGGATTCAAGATAAAGGAGGTGCCAGTTGTATTCGTAAACCGTGTTGAAGGTACGTCGAAGATGAGCGGAGGTATATTCAGCGAGGCATTGTGGGGAGTCATCCGCCTGCGACTCGACGGGTGGTTTAAGAAATATCCAAAAGCAAACTGACTGACATGAAAACTATAATAAGCGGAGCTACAATTGTAAACGAAGGACGCACGTTCGTCGGCAGCGTTGTGGTTGAAGATGAATTTATAAAGGAGGTAGTGCCCGACGTCTTGCCACCCGATGGCACCAACGACAACTACATAGATGCACGTGGCTTGTATCTGTTTCCCGGAGTTATCGACTGCCACGTACATTTCCGTGAACCAGGCTATACCTACAAGGCTGATATAGAGTCGGAAAGCCGTACGGCTGCTGCTGGCGGTGTGACATCGTTCATGGATATGCCAAACACCGATCCGCCAACCACCACACTCGAGCGTCTGGAAGAAAAGTTTGAGATAGCCAAGGCAAAAAGCCGTGTGAACTACTCGTTCTTCTTCGGTGCCACCAACGACAATGTCGACATGTTAGCCACACTCGACCCACACCGTGTGCCGGGAGTGAAAGTGTTTATGGGCAGTAGTACTGGCGGATTGCTTGTCGATGACGATTCGGCTATGCGCCGCATATTCGAAGCATCGCCGTTACGCATCGTGGCACATTGTGAAGACGATGCCATCATACAGCAAAACATAAAAGCATTCCGTCATCGATACAAGGGACAAAACGATTTCCCTGTGAGATACCACACACGCATTCGCAGTGTCGAAGCATGTTTCGAAGCAACACAACGTGCAGTAAACCTGGCACACGAGACTGGGGCACGACTGCACGTAGCACATATATCGAGCGAGCGTGAATTGTCGTTGCTGGAGGCAAAACCGCTGACAGAGAAACAAATAACGGCCGAAGCCTGTATCCCTCATCTCATGTTCACCACTGAGGACTACGACCAGCTTGGGACAAAGATAAAGTGCAACCCGTCGGTAAAGACACCTGAAGACCAGGAGGCGCTGCGCCAGGCACTGACCAACGGCCTTATCGACATCGTTGCCACCGATCATGCCCCACACCTGCTCAGCGAGAAGGTGGGAGGCGCATTGAAGGCCATGTCGGGGATGCCGATGATACAATTCTCGCTTGTGAGCATGTTGGAGCTGTCGGACAAAGGCTACCTCACACTTCCGCAGATAGCAACACTGATGTGTCATAACCCTGCAACGATTTATCGTATCGACCGACGCGGATTCATTCGACCTGAATACTATGCCGACCTTGTGTTGGTCAATCCTGATGCAAATTGGCAGGTACGCGACGGACGGTACTACACAAAATGCGGATGGACGCCGATGGACGAGCGTACGTTCAAATGGAGGGTGACGCGAACATTCGTCAACGGAATCACGGCGTTCCTCGGAAAAGTTGTCGTGGATGGCATCCGTGGCATGGAACTGAGGTTCAACTGACATTATCATAGCCGGCTCATACATTGACTGATCAGAACGACTGCAATGCAAGGTAAATACTCCATATCCGAAATCAAGGATCGCATCAGCTGGGAACACTTCTTCTATCCATGGAAAGTAGGCCCGGGGTCTGATGAGGCTGCCGGATTGAAAGCTGAAGCATTGTCGATGATGTCAGAACTGGAAAGCTGCATAGACATCAAATACATACTGCAACCTTTTGTGGCAAAAACAGATGCCGACGACATCATCTTGAACGACATCCGCATACCATTCCTGCGGCAGCAAGTGCCGGGAGACGACGGCATGTGCCTGTGTATGACCGACTTCGTTGACGATGGCGACAGCGTTTGTCTGTTTGCAACTACCGTACAGACACACGATATAAAGCCTGGATTGTATGACGACCCATACCTTAGCCTGCTGTTACTCACCATTTCCGACCGCCTGGCCGAGGCTGCGGCAGAACAGCTGCAAGACGACACATGCAAGCAGATGGGGTGGGAGAGAGACAACATAATCCGACCTGCAGTGGGCTACCCGTCGATTCCGGATATGTCGATAAATTTCCTGCTCGACACATTGTGCGACTTCGAGAAAGTAGGTATAAAACTTACCGAACATGGGATGATGCAACCACATGCGTCGGTCAGTGGGTTTATGATTGCAAACCCCGACGCACGTTATTTCCGTATCGGGCAAATCACAGACGAGCAGGTTGCTGACTATGCGCGCAGACGTGGGTTCAGTATTGAAGAAACAAAAAAGTATATTTATGAATAAAGGAAAAAAGATTGTCAAGAAAATGGTCACGATATTTGGCATAATAATCCTTTTGGGGATTACTGTAGTGTTGTTCGGATACTTCTACGGAAGTCGTCATTTCGTCGTAAACGAGCGTACACTATACTTCGACGACCTGCCAGAGGCATTCGACGGGTACAGGATTCTACATTTTTCCGACTTCCATGCAATGGCATTTCATTTAGGACACGAAGAAGATGTAGCCAAGATTGTGGAACTGATCAACTCACAACATTGCGACATGATAGCCTTCACCGGCGATATAGTTACGATGAAGGCCGACGAACTCAATGGCTTTGAAGAGACTTTGGCAAAACTGTCAGCCCCAGATGGAGTATATGCCATCATGGGAAACCACGACTATGCACTATATATGCGTAATTACACTGTCGGACAACGCCTGGCTGACATCAAAGACTTGCATAGACGTCATGCTAACATGGGATGGAAACTACTACTCAACGACCACGACGTGATACATCGTGACAACGATTCCATCGTAATCGTCGGTGTGGAAAACGACGGAACACCACCACACTTTCCACAATACGGAGACTTACCAAAAGCAACTAAGGGTGTGGAAGATGGTGCATTCAAGGTGCTGCTTAGCCATGACCCCACACACTGGCGCCGCTCTGTAATTCCAGACACTGATATACAACTCACTTTGTCAGGACACACTCATGCCGGACAATTCAAGATTTTTGGTTGGTCGCCTGTGGCCTTTGTTTACGACGAATGGAGCGGTGCGTATTTTAACACCAAGACCGATGAGCAGAATGAACGTAATGTAAAACAAACACTACATATAAATGAAGGGGTAGGGTGTGTGCCGGTTCCGATGCGTGTCGGTGCATGGCCGGAACTGTCGGTATTGACACTCAAACGAAAATAATTAATAAAATAGATAGGAAAACGATGATATATAAACTATATTCTCTCCTGATTGCCACGCCTCTGTTCATTATATACACATTTTTTATTGCAGTGCTGGTAATCGTGTCATCCATCTTCAGATGCGATGCCCTTGCGCATAATTACATACCACGTTTTTGGGGTAAGGGTGCATTTGTGCTCTATTTGTTACCAGTGAAAGTGGAAGGCATCGAGAAACTCGACAAAAAACAGTCATACATCTTCCTCGCAAACCACCAGGGATACTTCGATATACTCCTTATGTACGGCTTTTTGAATCACGGGTTTAAGTGGATGATGAAAGACTACTTGAAGAAGATGCCTTTGGTTGGTGTTGCATGTATGTTTTCAAAGCAGATATTTGTAGGCGACAGCTTGGCTTCTATTGAAAAAGCCGTGAAGGATGCTCGTAAAACACTGAGAGATGGAATGTCTATGTCTATTTTCCCGGAGGGTACACGTACCTACGACGGCAAGATGATACCATTCAAGCGGGGTGCATTCATGCTTGCCAATGAAATAGGCCTTCCGATTGTTCCTATCACTATTAACGGCTCATTCCGTGCTTTCAGCCGGAAAGCTAAATCGGTGACTCGAACACAGGTGTCGCTTATCATTCACGACCCCATTACAACCGAACAGCGTCAAGGAAAAAACACAAAGGCCATAATGGCCGAAGTGTATGATGTAATCGAAGGCAGCTTGGAATAGTAGATCTTACTTTTTAGAATAGATAAGCTATCTAATAGAAAGGTTAACCTATCTAATAGAAATGTTGATCTATCTAATGGAAAGGTTAACCTATCTAATAGAAAAGTTGATCTATCTAATGGAAAGGTTAACCTAACTAATACAAATTTAATTTGTCTGAGTTTTCGCTTACATAAAGATGTAAGGGAACTCAATCTTTTGCAAGAATTGTTCCACCTCGGGACTGAACCTGCCTCCTGTTACACTGACTATCAATATACATCCTCCGAGTGCAAACAACATACGTTTACGAACCTGTTTAAGCATGGTCCGACGTGCATGAGAACTGTTCATATAATGTTTCATGTCAGGGTCTTTCATAATAGGAAACACTCGCTCGCGAATCATGTTTTCTGCTGTCTTTGTATCGAGATATACAAAATGTGGACGGCATTTCTTGAGGCAACGTAGTAGTGCACCTGATGTAGGATGTGTGCCAGCCAGAGTAATATGTGAACCTATTGACAAAGAGGCGAGAATCTCCTTTGCATTCATACATTCGCGATTTGCCAAAAGCATTGATGGCATACGCGAATGACGAATCTTCATATAACGACGTTTTATGTCTTCGGCAAGCTGCATAAATTCATATACCTTTGTACGTGAAGGCGATAAGAAACCGAATTCGTTGTAGGTATAATCAATTATAATTTCATCGTTAAGTGTAAACTTGAAGATGTCGATGTCAACTGCTTCATGCGTCGTGTTCTTTCCACTTTTGTCCGATAAATCTATATCCTCTCTGATGCCCTCACGTGTGATAATATCGGTTCGTTCATAGCTACTAAGGTTGTTTGGAATGATTACAGCCACTGCACCATACGTAACTATGCCTGCAAGACGAGTTACCCATTCGGGGGTTCCGTCGTTTACAAGTAAGATATGATCACCTTTCCCCACATTATTATAATATAATATCTTGTGGATATTAGATATACCAATGGCAAGTTGAGCATAGGTGATTGTCTCTCCCATGCTGAAATTTGTCAATGCGATGTCGTTAGCATTGAAGTCGTAGGTCGGTTTTATTCGTTTCATATATTATTTGTTTTTTGTTCTTTATTGTTTGTATTTCGTTTTTATGATTTCGCAGTTTGTATTTCGTCGCCTGAATCCGTAACCTTATGTTCATTGTTAGAATTCGCAGCTTTAAATCCAATGTCTGAATTCGTAGCCTTAAATCCAATGTCTGAATTCGCGGCCTTAAGTTCATTGTTTGAATTCGTTGTTGAACACATCAATACATTGTTTGTATTCCGTATTTCGAATCTTTCCGACTTGTTGATACTCAACTTCGGATTTTCGACTGCAAAGTAACAAATTATATATGTTTTGCGCAAATATCTGTGATATTTAGTTAAATAATGTGACTAAATGCGTGTATTAGGGATAAAATCAGTATATTTGTGACGAATTTCAGATGTTAATTCATTCGTCACATATAAAATAGGGATAAAAATGGCTAAGATTCCTGACATATTCTATCGTTTCAATGTGCAAATGTTGCATATTCTTATGATACCATTCTCCTTTATGGTGTTTGTGCTTGTATATCGTCCGTTTGATCTTGACGATTTCCTTAATATGAATCGTGGTTTATATGCTTTCAACCTGACCATGATCACTTGTATCATTTTGGTTGTTTTGTTGATAACACGACTCACACTATACAGCTTGCGTGGCCGAATGAATCTTTCTTCTGGATGGTACATATTCTGGTGCTGTATGGAAGTGTTTGTCATTGCACATTTTATGACACTATATATGTGGCTGATGCTTGCACATACCATGCCATATCTTGAAGTGTTAGGACATTCTTTCTATTGCCTTACGCTTATCCTGGTTCTTCCATATGTTATTATCAGTCTTTCGCTAAGGCTAAATAATGCCCATGTAATCTATGAGCCAAAAGAGAATGCCAAAGTGCGCTTTTGTGACGAACGTGGTAATCTTAAGCTTATGGTGTTGGCTTCAAATGTATTATATATTATGGCTGAAGAGAATTACGTACATGTTTTCTATCTTGAAAAAGAAAAAGAACGCTCGTACGTTCTACGTAACACGATGAAGAACATAGAAGATATATGTAATGCAAATGGTTTTTTACGTTGCCATCGTTCATATTATATTAATAAATCGCATGTTAAATCTCTACGCAAAGAAAAAGAAGGCTACATTATTGCAGAACTCGATTCGAGGGAAAAGACTCATATCCCGGTAAGTAAGAAGTTCTACGATGGTATATCCTCGTTGCTTTAATTCTTATCATATGGAGAAACATCATCTTGTCATGCACTTCGTATATATCTTCAGTCTTCTGATTCTATATTAATCTTCCACAAATTCATATTCGGAAATGCATGTTTATATTGAGTTGTTGTCGCATCAATATTGAGACATGCCCATACTTATATTCGAATATATCCCCACCAATATTGAGATGTGCCCATGTTTATATTCGAATACAGCCGCACCAATATTGAGACATGCCCATGCTTATATTCGAATGTAGCCGCACCAATATTGAGACATGCCCATACTTATATTCGAATGTATCCGCACCAATATTGAAACATGTCCATGCTTATATTCAAATGCAGCCGCACCAATATTGAGACATGCCCATACTTATATTCGAATGTGGCAGCACTTATAATTATATAAGCTCATACTTTGGCTCTTTCTGATTATATTACTATTGAACTGTTTATGCGTTTGTGTTGAATAACTTTAATATCTGTGTGGTAATTTCCCGCTTCTTTCCATTTAGTATCCAGTGTAGTATTTGCTCACACTAATTGCAACGATGGTTCAATTACCTAAAAGAATGAGAGCAACACTTCTTGTGTCCGTGGCAATCATTATGACAAAGTATTGAGGCCGTCATTATGGCAATGTATTGAGGCCGTCATTATGACAAAGTATTGAGGCTGTCATTATGACAAAGTATTGAGGCCGTTATTGTGGTAATGTATAGAGGCGGTTATTATGGGAAAAAACTGAGGCGTTCATTATGGCAATGTATTGGTGTGGTCATATTACGAAGTCTGGATACTTTCTTGGTTGCAGTGCAAGTAAGTTGTCTGATGGCAAAGTAATGTGGTGTTCATGATCTAAAAGCAAGGAAGTTGGCTTAGGCAAGTTGTGCTGCTTTGGGCTGATAGTATTTAGCTGTAGCAAATAATAATAATTGATACACATATATATAAAAAAATGAACGCACATTCACATGTACGTCCACCCAAAAAAACAACAATTATAAAAAAGTTTACTACTTATTAATGTTCT
>CAMHPM010000037.1 GCA_946187025.1 uncultured Prevotellaceae bacterium | reverse complement strand
GAATATAACAAAGTATGAAAAAACAGTTTATTTTTGAATAATGAATAGCGGGTGTTACACATCCAGATGGCATCTGATTAATCTGATAAATCACCGCGTAGCGGTATGTTAAGAAAACATGTTCTTGCAGAACAATTGAACGAATTGGAAAATGGGCCCCCCTCTTATCCCCCCAAAGGGGGATGATGCCATGCGGGGAGTGCGCTTTACGCAAATTGAAGATTGAAGATTGAAAATTGAAGATTAGCCATGCGGAGACTCATGGAGTTGGGGGCATAAGTCCATGGAGTTAGGGGCGTAAGTCCATGGAGTTAAGGGCATAAGACCATGGAGTTAGGGGCGTAAGACTATGAGGTGTGAACGATGTGTTGTGAGTGCGGACTCGTAATTACATGTGGTTTTTCTTATGATTCGTTCTGCTGGAATTTGCTGACTTATGAGTTTTTTTCTTTGTTTCGATGGTTGCTTTCGTTTTTATTTATTATCTTTGCAGCGTTGAACCGGGACTTACTGAACTGATGATTATGATAAAAACAATGATTATGAAACAGAAAAGGACTTTTTTGGCATGGCTGCCGGCCTGTGTGATGGTTGGTTGCCTGGCTTTTATGCCGTCGGTGTTGATGGCTCAGGGTTTCCAATCGACGACGACGAATGATGACGGAACGGTTACTTTCCGTTACAAGAACGATGTGGCTCGCAAGGTTGAGGTGGATGTGCAGTTTGCGGGCCGCAAGGCTATGACTCGCGATGCTGCAACGGGGTTGTGGACGGTGACTCTCGGTCCGGCTGCTCCCGACATCTATCCGTATTGTTTTGTTGTGGATGGGTTGAGCATAATGGATCCTGAGGCTGAGGGTTATTTCCCTAACGAGGGTTTCAAGAACAGCTTGCTGCGTGTGAAACCGGCTTCGGGATGGCTGGTGTCGGATGTGAGGGATGTGCCTCACGGACGTGTGGAATACATCGGATACAGGTCGAAGAGCCTGGGCGGGGTGAATAATGCTATTGTGTATCTGCCGCCGCGATATGACAAGGACAGCAAGACGCGCTACCCGGTGTTCTACCTCATCAGCGGGACTACCGACACCGAGGAGGTGTATTATAAGGTGGGCAGGATGAACTACATACTCGACAACCTGCTGGCCGAGGGTAAGGCTCGCGAGATGATAATTGTGTTGCCCTACGGCAATCCGACCAAGCTGTTGCCGCCGCGGATGCCTGCAGGGGGCATGATGGGTGGAATGGGTATGATGATGCGCGACGTGGTGGGCGACGACCTCACCGGCGACCTCATGCCTTACATCGACTCACACTACCGCACACTGGCCGACCGCGACCACAGGGCGATAGGCGGTTTCTCGCGTGGCGGCAACCAGGGGCTGGGAATCGGACTGCGGCACCTCGACCTCTTCTCATACCTGTGTTCGTACAGCTCGTTCACATCTACCGACATACCGGGGGTGTATGACAATGCTGACGATACGAACAGGAAGATTCACTTGTTCTGGCTCGGTGTGGGTACCGACGACTTCCTCTACGGCAATGCACGCGACTACATGGAGCACCTCGACCGCCACGGAATACGTAGCGTGAAGGAGTTTACGACCGACAAATTCGGCCATACCTGGATGAATGCCCGCTTTTTCCTCGACCACTCGCTGCAGCTGCTCTTCAACCCCGAGGCATCGGAGGCTGCCATGAAGGCAGGCCGCCCGGCACCGGCCGCCACGGGCCAGGAGCAACAGTTTACGGCAGGAGTGATGGCACGCTTGTTTCCGCGACAGGTGACATCGCCCGAGTTCAACGGCGACAAGGTGACACTCAGAATCAACGCACCCGAGGCTGGCAAAGTGGTGGTGGAAGGCGAGATGCTGCTGGAGCCGGCACCTATGCAGAAGGATGCCGACGGGGTGTGGAGCATCACCCTCGACAAGGGAATAGACGATGTGTATAAGTATCGGTTTGTGGTTGACGGCACACCGACGAGCGACCCTACAAACATGTATCTGGCTCCCGACCGTGGATTCAAGCACAGCATACTCGAAAACCCGAAGAATCCTTATTACTTACAGAACATGGGCGAGACGCCGCTCGGAGTGGTGGCCTACACCAACGAGGGCGGCAACATAGTGGCCACATACACTCCGGCAGGTGTCAGCGGCGGTGCATCGGCTGCCGGCAAGGGACAGGCCCGTCGGGTGACCATACAGCTTGTGCCGGGACGTGGCGACACGGCCGAGAGCTGGTTTAAGATTGCTAAAGCCAACCTGATTGCCGACAAGCTTATAGCCGAGGGTAAAGCCAGGCCTTGCATCCTGACCACTGCCAATGTGAAGGGAGCGAAGCAGCTGAAGGCCGACGACTACAAGACATGGGCCGAACGCCGGCAGGCACTGATAAGGCTGATAAGCAAGTGAACCGACAGGGCGGTTAAAACAGGAAAGACCCTGCACCAACCAATGACTGACTGGTGGTGCAGGGTCTTTCGTTTCGGTGAGGCGGAAACTCCGCCCCCTATATCATGACAATGTGGCCAGGGTGGCCAGTGCCTGGTTTTCGGCAGCTTCCATGATGGCACGCTCGCCAGGACCCTTGTCGTTGATGCCGCAGAGGTGGAGTATGCCATGTATGATGACACGATGGAGCTCGTCGGTATAGGTGGCTCCAAAGAGTTGTGCGTTGGATGCCACGGTGTCGAGGCTGATGAAGATATCGCCACCGATGGTGGTTCCGAGCGAATAGTCGAAGGTGATGATGTCGGTGTAGTAGTCGTGTTGAAGATACTGGCGGTTCACCTCGAGTATGCGAGAGTCGTCGGTGAAGATATATGCTATGTCGCCCACACGACGGCCATAGTGGCTCGCCACTGCATGTATCCACCGTGTGAGCAGCGAACGGTCGGTTTGTGGCATCTCGATGCCGTCACTTTGAAAGCTTATCATAATAGTCGTTTTCCTTTATAGTGGCCACAGCCTGCTCGTAGATGGCATTGTTGATGTTGCTGATCTGATAATACTGGCTCATGTCCCACAGGTCGCGGGCAATGAGCGCCTTGAGCTGGATGTCGAGCATCGGCCGCGCAGCAGCCAGGGTGGAGTCGTTGTACTCGACTTTTGACTTGTCGGCATGTTGCAGCAAAAGGCTGATGACATCCTGGCCTATGCTGTAGTTGTCGCGGAAACTGTCGAAGGTCTTATATTGCTTGAGCAACGACTTGCGGTTCTTCTCTACATATTTGATGCAAGTCTGTGTCACACAACTCTTGGCCAGCAGCTCGCGGTAGAGCGGAGTGATGGCTGTGGTGTCGAGCGGTACATATACATCGGGCATGATGCCGCCGCCTCCATAGACCGTGCGATGGTTTTTCAGTGTGATGTAGCGCAGCGAGTCGGCAAAATGGATGCTGTCGGGGTTGGTGAGTTCGCCGCTGTTGAGACGTGTGAGCATCTCGCGGTCGTATTGCTGGCGGTTGCCTTTCTCGTAAGGTCGCTGTATGCATCGTCCTGAAGGACTATAGTAGTGGGCAGTGGTGAGGCGGATGAGTGCTCCGTCGGGCAGTTCGATAGGTCGTTGCACAAGTCCTTTTCCGAAGGTGCGACGACCGATGATGATGCCGCGGTCGTTGTCCTGGACGGCACCCGCCACAATCTCTGATGCAGAAGCTGTGTAGCTGTCGGTGAGGACAACGAGCTTTCCTTCGCGCAGGATGCCTTCACCATTGGCACGAAATTCACGGCGCGGAGCGGCACGACCCTCGGTAAACACAATCATGTCGCCACGGCTGAGGAACTCGTTGGAGATTTCGACAGCTGCCTGCAGGTATCCGCCGCCATTGCTCTGGAGGTCAACAATGAGGTCGCGCATTCCCTGGGCTTGAAGTTCCTTTACGGCATTCACAAACTCTGCGTGGGTGGTGGCACCGAAGTTGTTGATACGGATATAGCCGACTGTGGCATCTACCATATATTTGGCATCAATCGAGAAAACCGGAATCTTGTCGCGTGTGACGGTGAACTCATGAATGCCTTTCACACCCTGGCGCATAACTCCGAGTCGCACCTTCGACCCTTTGGGACCACGCAGCAGGTGCTTCACGTCGTCGGTCGATAGGTGCTTGCCGGCAATGATGCTGTCGTCAACGGTGATGACACGGTCGCCTGCCTGTATGCCTACTTTCTCAGACGGACCACCACTCACCGGCTGAACCACGATGAGGGTGTCGTCGAGTATGTTGTACTGAATGCCAATACCTTCGAAGTTGCCTTCGAGCGGTTCGGTAAGGGCTTTCACCTCCTTGGCAGGAGTGTAGGATGAGTGTGGGTCGAGCTTCTCGAGCATACCCTTGATGGCATTTTCGACTACAACCGAATCGTTTACATCCTCGACATAGAGCTGTGTGATGGCCGACTGAGCCAATATCAGTTTATGTAACGGACTGCCGATGATGTTGTCTTGTGCGTGTGCCGACTGGCATACGAATACTGCCGATAGCAGGATTATGACGGAATAGACTTTATTCTTCATGCGATTTGAGTTTATTGAAGATTGAAGATTGAAAATTGAAGATTGAAAATTGTGAACCAATAGCCGATATTTGTAGTTATGCCTGGTGGTGTGCAGAGCTGATGAAATGCTTGATGTGTGTGTCGATGTTACTCAGTGATGGCATCTAAGCTGATAGGCAGGAATTGTGACACATCGGTTCCCAACCCTATTAGTTCGCGCACCATTGTAGAGCTTATATTCTCGAATTGCGGTTCGGGAAACAGCAGTATGGTCTCAATGCCGGTTAGCCGACGGTTGATATCGGCCATCTGGCGTTCGTATTCAAAGTCTTTGAGACTGCGCACTCCTCTCAGAAGGCATGAGATGTTTCTTGCCTTGGCATAATCGACCGTGAGTCCGTCGTAGGACTCTACAACGACTCGGTCGGTGTGTGCAAATGTCTGCTTTATGTATTCGATACGTTGCTTGATGGTGAACATGGTGTGCTTGCCGGCATTTATACCGACTCCGATATAGACCGTGTCGGCAAACTTCAGCGCTTGCTCCACTATTGCCTTATGGCCGATGGTGAAGGGATCGAATGTCCCGGCAAACAATACAGTGAATTTCGAATTCATATCGTCTCGGTTTCTTCTTCGGGTTTGTCTTCCTCAAACACGAGGTTGTTGATTATGAAGTTTTGGCGTTCCATGGTGTTCTTGCCCATGTAGTATTCGAGCAGTTCCTGCACCTTGTCGGTCTTTTTCATCGTCACCTGTTCCAGTCGCATGTCGGGTCCGATGAATCCGCGGAATTCGTCGGGCGAAATCTCTCCAAGACCTTTGAAACGGGTTATCTCAGGGTCGGGACTGAGCATCTCGATGGCTTTGAGCCGTTCTTCTTCCGAATAGCAGTAGAGTGTGATGAAATCGCTCTTGTCGTCGGTGCGTTCTTTAGTCAGTTCGTCGAGTGCAGCCTTACGGATGCGTTTCTTGCGGTTTCGCACTCTGAATAATGGTGTCTGCAGAATGTGTACATGCCCTTTTCTGATGAGTTCGGGGAAGAACTGTAGGAAGAATGTAATCATAAGCAGGCGTATGTGCATACCGTCAACGTCGGCATCGGTTGCGACGATGACTTTGTTGTAGCGCAGTCCGTCGATTCCATCTTCTATGTTGAGTGCAGCTTGCAGGAGGTTGAATTCTTCGTTTTCATACACCACCTTTTTTGTCAGGCCGTACGAGTTGAGTGGTTTTCCTCGCAGTGAGAACACGGCTTGTGTCTCCACGTCGCGGCTTTTTGTTATGCTTCCGCTGGCCGAGTCGCCCTCGGTGATGAAGATGCAACTATCTTCTTTGCGGTCGCCTTTCGGGTCGTTGAGGTGTATGCGGCAGTCGCGGAGCTTGCGGTTGTGGAGGTTGGCCTTCTTTGCGCGTTCGCGAGCTAGCTTGGTTACACCGGCAATTGCTTTACGGTCGCGCTCGTTCTCGATTATTTTTTGTTGTATTACTTCGGCTACATCGAGGTTTTTGTGCAGGTAGTTATCGACTTCGGTCTTGATGAAGTCGCCGACAAACTTGTTGACGCTCACTCCGCCGCCTGGTTCCATGGTTAGTGAGCCGAGCTTGATTTTGGTCTGGCTCTCAAACTGAGGTTCCTGTATGTTGATTGCTATTGCAGCCACGATGCCGTTGCGTATATCGACATATTCATAGTTTTTGTTGAAGAATTCCTTGATGGTGCGGGCAATATGTTCCTTGAATGCGCTCTGGTGTGTTCCGCCCTGGATTGTGTGTTGTCCGTTCACAAACGAGTGGTATTCCTCTCCATACTGCTGATTGGTATGTGTGAAAGCTATTTCTATGTCGTCGCCTTTAAGGTGGATAATGTCGTAGAGCGGTGTGGTGTCCATTGTATCGACCAGCAGGTCTTTGAGTCCGTTGCGGCTGGTGATGCGCCGGCTGTTGTAGTATATTTCGAGTCCGGTGTTGAGATAGGTGTAGTTTCTCAGCATGGTCTCTACAAATTCGGTCTGATACTTATATCCGTTGAACAGTGTGTTGTCCGGGCGGAAATATATGTATGTTCCTGTCTCTTCGGCAGAATCTTCGGTCTTGTCGGTTTTCAGTATGCCTTGTTCGAAGCGTGCGATGCGCACTTTCCCGTCGCGATAGCTGCGTACTTCGAACTCGCTGCTCAGTGCATTGACGGCCTTTGTTCCGACGCCGTTCAGTCCTACGCTTTTCTGGAATGCTTTGGAGTCGTATTTCCCACCTGTGTTGAGCATACTCACTGCTTCAATCATCTTGCCTTGCGGTATGCCGCGTCCGAAGTCGCGCACACTTACCGACAGCCCGTCTTCGATATTGATTTCAATGCGTCGGCCGGCATTCATCTTGAATTCGTCGATTGAGTTGTCGATGATTTCCTTGAGCAGTACGTATATTCCATCTTCGGCATGTGAACCGTCGCCCAAACGCCCGATATACATGCCGGGACGTGTGCGGATGTGGTCCATGTCGCTCAGGTGCCTGATGTTGTCGTCGTCGTACTTAGGTGGTGTTATGTCCTTTATGTCTTTTACGTCTTCCATTAGTCTATTTGTCTGTTGAGATATCTTTCTTATAGCATCTTCTGCGTTTGTGCTGACGTCGTTCGAAATAAATCCATTGCGACTGCACTTTTGAGTTTTCCTCGAGTTCCGGGTTGGTCTCTACGTATTTGTATCCTTCTGATATGTAGAGTGGCAGCAAGTCGTGGAACAGGACGGCGTTCACTCCCTTGCCTTGGTATTCGGGCAGTACGCCCACGAGCATGAGGTCGAGTGTGTCGGGTTTCTTCCATTTCAGTGCTTTCAATAAATGGAACCATCCGAACGGTAGGAGTTTGCCTTTGGCCCGTTGTAATGCGCGTGAGAGTGATGGCATTGAGATTCCTACACAGATGAGTCGTCCGTTGCTGTCGGTGATGAGTGACACGAGTTTCAGGTCGATGAATGGCAGGTATGCCTTTACGTATTGGTCTATCTGGCGGTCGCTCAGCTCGGAATATCCGAATAGTGGCTTGAATGCCTCGTTGATGACTTGGAATATTTCGCGGCCGTATTCGCGTGCAATTGCTTTGTGCGATGTGTATTTCTTTATCTGCAGTCCATATTTCTCGATCACGATTTTTGCAATACGGTCGAGTCGTTCGGGCACACCCGTCTCGCGTGGCACCGTGAGCAGCATCTCCACCCAGTCGGCTCCTTTTTCAAATCCGAGTCGTTCGATGTGTTGTGGATAGTATGGATAGTTGTAGATTGTTGCGTTGGTGCTTAGTTCTTCAAACCCTTCGATGAGCATACCCTCGGCATCCATGTCGGTGAATCCGAGCGGACCTTCAATCTGGGTCATGCCGCGCTCGAGTCCCCATTGCTCCACTGTCTTGATGAGTGCTTCGCTCACCTCGGTGTCGTCGATGAAGTCGATATATCCGAATCGCACCATACGTTGTTCCCAGCGTTTGTTGGCCTTGTGGTTGATGATGGCTGCCACACGGCCTACGATGGTCTTTCCGCGATAGGCAAGGAAATATGCTGCCTCGCAGAACTCCATGGCTGCATTTTTCTCGGAAAACGTGTCGAGCATGTCCTCGTAGAGGTCGGGCACGGAGTATTTGTTGTCTTTATATAATTCGTAGTTGAAACGTATGAACTTTTTCAGTTCACTTTTTGTCTCTACTTTTTTTATTGTTAATTTTTCCATAAATCAGTGTAGTGTAACTGTATGTCGTCGTTTTATTAGTTTGGTCGCGACCACACACATATATCATATGTAATTAGTTTGCAAAGTTACAAATTATTTCACAAACCGCCGTCTGAAATAAGAATAAATCATGAAAAAAGGCTTAAAACGGTGTCTTACAACGATTATTTTATGACACTGGCTGTTGTCATCCTGCATGGTGTGAAAAGGCGACGGAGTGAATCCTGTCACACTTTTTTATGTTTGTCAGACTTTTATTTGTTGTTTATTAAATATTTTTTCTTACCTTTGCCTCGAAATAATCTGTTGTATATGAGGAAAACCGTTATAATATTCATGTGCTTGTTATGCTGTCTGCTTTGCCACGGACAGGAGCTGAATTGCCGGGTGAAGGTAAACCGCAGTTCGGTGCAGGGCACCTCAAGCAGTGTGTTCCAGGCTCTTGAAACGGCCATCACTGAGTTTATGAACAAGCGTACGTGGACTGACTTGCAGTATAGCGAGGACGAGCGTATAGACTGCACGCTCAACATTACTGTGAAACAATACAAGGCCAGCGACAATTTGTTTACTTGTGAACTGCAATACCAGTGCATACGTCCGGTATGGGGCTCGACCTACAGCACCACGGTTTTCTCAATGCGCGATGCTGATTTCACCTTCACTTATCAGGAAAACGAGCCTCTGGAGTTTAACGAGGTGAATATGAATAACAACCTCACAGCCATGCTTGCCTATTATGCCTATCTGTTCATAGGTCTTGATCTCGACACGTTTTCGCCTCTTGGCGGTACCGATGTGCTGCGTCGTGCCGAATCGATTGTGAACAATGCCCAGAGCCTGCCTTCTGCCGGGTGGAAAGCTTTTTCTGATAATCGCAACCGCCATGCCATAATCAATGATTATATGGAGACTGCCATGCAGCCGATGCGCCAGATGATGTATAAGTATCATCGTGAGGGTCTGGACGAGATGAGTTCGAATGCCGATCGTGGCCGCACGGCTATAACCGAGGCTCTGGAAATGCTCGACGAGGCTCACAAGGCTAAGGCTATGTCGCTTCTGCCGCAGTTCTTCACCGATTTCAAGCGCGACGAGCTGGTGGGAATATATCGTGGACATGGCACTGCCAACGAGAAGAGCAAGGTGTATGATATTCTTTCCGGCATCAATGTGTCGCAGAGTGTCGAATGGAAGAAATTGCAGAGATAGTCCTGTGTCGTCCACCTTTTCCTGTTCCCGGTCTCTGCTGCTTATAATCTTGTTTCACCTGTCAAGGGTCGGACTTCTGTTTGAGTCTTCAAACAAGGAATCCGGCCCTTTTTCCGTGCTTCCGTTTCATAAGCATAAATAGCAAAAAATAGGCTTATTTTTGATAGTGTCCGCTCACATGGATTGATTTGCATCAACAAAACTATATTTTTTTGCATAAAAACATAAAAAAAGTTTTGTACTTGCGAAATAGTGCGTAACTTTGCAG
>CAMHPM010000036.1 GCA_946187025.1 uncultured Prevotellaceae bacterium | reverse complement strand
GTTATCTGCCGTATGTCTTTCTCTGCCTTGAGGTAGTGTTCGTTGAATATGTTGTGGCTGAAGTCGATGAGTTCCTTGTCGATCTTCCAGTTGGTAGGTCGCTCGCTGTCGATTTTCTCGCTCACATATCCCACCACGGCATTGAATGTGTTGTCGCCGCGTCGCATCTGTTCCATCATGACGGCCACGGCTTCGGTCAGTGCCTCGTCCTGGTCGATATCTACTCGCAGGTTGGCAGTGAGGTTCAGTTCGCGTGCCAGTTCGCGTATGATGCTTTGGAAAAACGAGTCGATGGTCTCGACGCGGAAGTGGCTGTAGTCGTGGAGTATGGCCGTGAGGGCTGTGCTGCATTTATGGCGCAGGTCGTCGATGTCGGCCGGGTTGAGGCGTTGTATGTAGCTCTGTGCTTTTGGCTGGCAGGTTGCAATGGCGTGGAGTGTGTCGATGATTCTCGATTTCAGCTCGGCCGTGGCTTTGTTGGTGAAGGTCACAGCCAGTATGCGCCTGTAGTTGTCGGGGTTTTCCGCAAGCAGGCGTATGTATTCCAGTGTCAGTGTGAAAGTCTTGCCGCTGCCGGCCGAGGCGCGACCTACGACGAGACGTCCGCTCTTGTCTTGTTCCTTCACCTTCATGTCGAGTGTAATGAGCTAAGGAGTTTCAGTAGTTTGTATGTGTTGAATGCCGTGAGGCTGGGGTGCCGGCCTTGCAGGTTGGTCCGCAGCTGTGGCATGAGCCATGGTGCGAGAAGGCGCAGGGGGGTGGCGAGGTGGCAGCGGCCGAGGCTGTCGGCCATGTCGAGCAGCCGTGAGTAGCCTCTAAGCTTGGCTGCATGGGCGGCCAGTGTGTGTATGCTCTGGTCGGTCTTGTCGAGAAACGATGTGTTGTCTTCGAATGTGTCGAATCCCACGGGGTTGTCGATGTTCAGCACCTCGATGCCGTCGGCCATGAGGCGTTTGCCCATCAGCACGTCTTCGTATCCGTATCGGGATATCGACTCGTCGAACGGATGGGCGAGCATCACGTCGCGGTCGATGCAGAAATTCGATGTGTGGAAGTCGTGGTTGGGATGAGGGCTTCCTGCCTCGTGGTGGTTGATGTGTGCCGCGCTGCGTTCGTACTTATATCGCAGGTTGCCGCGCCACAGGCGGGGCGAGGCGGTCACCACATATCCTCCCTGGCACACCTTGGCCGTGGTGTCGAGGTAGGTGGCTATGTAGCGTGGCGAAATGATGCTCATGTGGCTGTCGATGAATACCAGGCGGCTGCCTCGTGCCTCGTGTGCCAGGCAGTTGCGTGTATGGCTGCGCCCGCGGTTGGTGTCGCCAAGCAGCAGGCGGCAGCACGGCAACTGGTTGATGGCCGAGTTGGCAGCGAGGGATGCGGCATCGGTCGAGCCGTCGTCGGCCACGATAAGCTCATACCTCAAACCCGTGGTGCGCTCCAAACCGGCACACTCGCGCTGGACGGCTTCCGCAAGCGGGTAGCAGTTGTAGTTGTAGGTCGGGATGAGCACCGACAGCTGTATTTCGTCTCCTTTCATGCCACGAAGTTACGCAATAATTCTGATACGACAATACGATATAATATAAAAAATGTGTGTACATCCCCAATTTTGCTACCGCCGGGCTTCATATCTGCGAGTGCGCAGTCACAGCCTCGCGAGTGCGCACTTGCGACCCTTTGAGTGCGCACTCGCAGCCCCGAGAGTGCGCACTCGCAAAAGCATTAGTGTGATTGCTGCCCTGATTTATCTGCCGTTTCATCGTTTTCACGCCCTTTGCGAGCCTGCGACAAGGAAATAATTGCTATCTTTGCATTCCGAAAACAACACATAATCACAAAGTATGAGATACATAATCACAACAATCCTGCTCATGCTCCTGCTGCTTGTCTCGTGCCGCGACAACAAGGGCGGTACGGGCCTGACGGCCGAGGAGGCCTACGAGGGGGTGAGCAACTACTGCCACAGCGAGTATGACTGGAGCGTGGCCGCCGGGAACCCGTCGATGATGTACGTAGAGATGAGCGGCGAGACGGAAACGGAATATGAGCTGACGTTCCGCAGCTACACCGGCGCGCTTGTCTGCTTCTATGTTGAAAAATCGAGCGGCACCACGCGCATGGTGGAGCGTGTGCCGACGCTGAATATCGAAAACGAGGCCGGCACCATCAACCTGCACGATTACATGCAGAAGGCTGAGTGAAGTGTGGCAGAGAGGTTGCATTAGCATCGAATGCTGAAGTTCTCAAGTCGAAAATGATATGCGTTTTCATGGAAAAGCTTTGTTTGCAGGCTCAAAATCTGTGTGCATACCTCTTTTTTAGCTCATGATTAGCCGATATTTGGAGAATATTCATTAACTTTGCAGCGATACAAACAACGTATTCAGCTATGGCAAACAAGGACAGTGCAGAAAAATGGCTCAGCATTGTAGCCGAAGACATGAGTGTGGCCGATGACCTCTACAAGACGGGACATTGGCTATACGTCGGCTTCATGTGTCATCAAGTCATTGAGAAGAGTCTGAAAGCATACTGGTGCGTATGTCGCGACGACGATCCGCCCTTCCTTCACGACCATGAACGTATTGCAAAAGGGTGTGGACTCTACACCAAAATGAGCGAAGAGCAGAAGGATTTCCTCGAAGGCATTAAGCAACTGAACATCGAGGCACGATATCAAGAAACTAAATCAGCTGTGGCTCGCACTCTGAACAGCGAGAGTACGGCGTCGATATTAGAACAAACCAAACAACTGTACGCATGGATACTGCAAGAACTGAAAGTAAAGTCATCGACCCTATAAACTTCACACCCGATACCATACAGGGTGTGTTGTCAAAGGACTTTGCGTTGGAACTGGTACGTCGGTACAAGGAGGTCATAGCTCCGAGTTTCGACCCCGCCATGAAGGTCATGATGTTTGGTTCCTATGCAAAAGGGCATCCGCATGAATGGAGCGATATCGATGTGGCGGTCATTGTGCCCAAAGTCGATAAGGATAAGTGGTGGGACACAGCCGTGTCGCTGGGTCGTGCCACTCGTGATATCAGTTGCTATATCGAACCCATCCTCCTTGAGAATGGCGAGGATTCACCTATCTACCGTGAAGTGATGCGAACAGGCGTGGCTGTATGATGTTTGCTGAGACACGAAAAACGACTAAAGGTATATAATGCAACCACTGGCAGAACGAATGCGTCCGCAGACGCTCGACGACTACATAGGACAGCGACACCTCGTGGGCGAGGGAGCCGTGATACGTCGCATGATTGAAGCGCGACGCATTGCATCGTTCATCCTGTGGGGACCGCCCGGAGTGGGAAAGACCACACTGGCCGGCATCATTGCACACACACTCGAAGTGCCGTTCTATACGCTCAGCGCCGTGACGAGCGGCGTGAAGGAAGTGCGCGAGGTGATAGAGAAAGCCAAAAGCAGCCGGTTCTTCGGTCAGGGAGGCAACCCCATACTCTTCATCGACGAAATACACCGGTTCTCGAAGTCGCAGCAAGACTCGCTGCTCGGTGCAGTGGAGCAAGGAGTGGTGACACTCATAGGTGCCACGACCGAGAACCCGTCGTTCGAAGTCATACGTCCGCTCCTCAGCCGCTGCCAGGTGTATGTGCTCAATCCGCTCGATGAATCCGACCTCATGGAACTGGCACAGCGGGTGATACACACCGACACGTGCCTGAAGCAACGCCCGATAGAACTGCGCGAGACAAGCGCCATGATGCGATATAGCGGCGGCGATGCCCGAAAACTGCTCAACATACTCGAACTCGTGACCAACGAGGCCGACATCATAACCGACCAACTCGTGACACAATGCCTGCAACAAAACCCGCTGGCATACGACAAGGACGGCGAGATGCACTACGACCTCATATCGGCATTCATCAAGAGTGTGCGCGGCAGCAATCCCGACGCAGCCATCTACTACCTGGCACGCATGATAGAGGGAGGTGAACAACCCGAGTTCATCGCACGCCGGCTCGTGATACTGGCAAGCGAAGACATCGGACTTGCCAACCCCAACGCCCTCTTGCTGGCCAACGCAGCATTCGATGCAGTACACAAGATAGGGTGGCCCGAAGGGCGCATACCACTGGCCGAAGCAACCATATACCTTGCCACCAGCCCCAAGAGCAACTCGGCATACATGGCCATAGGGTCGGCACTGCAGTATGTGGAACAGACAGGCAACCTGCCCGTACCGCTACACCTGCGCAACGCACCCACCAAGCTGATGAAAGACCTGGGGTATGGCGACGACTACAAGTACGCACACGACTACGAAGGACACTTCGTGCGCCAGCAATTCCTGCCCGACCAAGCCGAAGGCCAACGCTTCTGGCAGGCGCAGGACAACCCGCAAGAGGCCAAACTGAAAGAAAGGATGGACCGACTGTGGGGGAAAGAAACATCGAATTGACAATTGATAATTGGCAATAAACAATTAATAATTAACGAATAACAATGAACCGTCCGGATGGCTCTCCCCATTAAGGGGG
Organism: uncultured Prevotellaceae bacterium; assembly: GCA_946187025.1. GTDB lineage: Bacteria > Bacteroidota > Bacteroidia > Bacteroidales > Bacteroidaceae > Colivivens. The sequence goes on along the minus strand of CAMHPM010000036.1, from coordinate 5,256 downwards.
AGATGTCCGAAGGACAGAGAGGGTCCATATTTTGATATATCCCGACAACTACGAGCAGAAGCTCGGATTCGACCACATAAGAAGGAAACTGAAGGACGCCTGCCTGTGTACACTGGGCGAGGAACGTGTTGACTCAATGCAGTTTTCCATTCATTTCGACGAGATCTGTCGCTCGCTGCGGCAGACCTCCGAGTTTATGCGTATCCTGCGAGAGGAAGAGTTTCCCGACCAACACTTCTACGATGTGCGTGTAGCCCTTCGTCGTATAAAAATACTAAACACCTACCTCACTGCCGACGAGCTGTTCGACCTGCAGCGCTCGCTCGACTCCATATGCTCCATCGTCGATTTCTTCAGTCGTAAGAACGAAGGCGACGAACTACCTGTATATCCGGAACTGACAGCCCTTTCCACGGGTATCAAGACATATCCCAACCTTGTGCGGCGCATCAGTCAGATACTCGACAAGTTCGGTCAGGTGAAAGACTCGGCCACAGTCGAACTCATGCGCATACGTCAGGAGAAACAATCGACGTCGAACAGCATATCGGGCATGTTGCACCGCATACTGCGCGAAGCAAAGAGCGAGGGACTGGTGGAGAAAGACTCGGCACCAACCATGCGCGACGGGCGCCTCGTCATACCTGTGGCTCCTGCCATGAAACGCAGGATAAACGGAATAGTACACGACGAGTCGGACACCGGACGTACCGTATATATTGAACCGACCGAAGTGGTCGAAGCCAACAACCGCATACGACAGCTCGAGAGCGAGGAGCGGCGCGAGATTGTGCGCATACTCACTGTGTTCACCGACTCAGTGCGCCCGCAGGTGCTCGACCTCCTGCAGTCGTATGAATATCTGGGAGATATCGACTTCATCAGGGCAAAGGCACGCTTTGCCATTGCCACCGATGCCATTGCTCCGACGATGGAAGAACGTCAGATACTCGACTGGTCGATGGCTGTGCATCCGCTGCTGCGTATGTCGCTCGAGCGTCATGGCCGCAAGGTCGTACCGCTCGACATCCGCCTCGACTCACGACAACGCATACTCCTCATATCCGGTCCTAATGCCGGAGGCAAGTCGGTGTGCCTCAAGACCGTCGGACTGCTGCAATACATGCTCCAGTGCGGAATGCCGATACCTGTGGCCGAAAGCAGTACGGCCGGCATATTCCAGAACATACTGATCGATATAGGCGACGAGCAAAGCCTCGAGAACGACCTCTCCACCTATTCGTCACATCTGCTCAACATGAAGACCATGATGCGACAAGCCAACTACTCCACACTCATCCTCATCGACGAGTTCGGAGGCGGTACCGAGCCGCAGATAGGTGGGGCGATAGCCGAGGCGGTGCTCAAACGGTTTAATGCCAAGAAGGCCTTCGGAGTCATCACCACGCACTATCAGAACCTCAAGCAATATGCACAGGATGCTGAGGGCATAGTGAACGGAGCCATGCTCTACGACCGCCAGCAGATGCAGCCGCTGTTCCAACTGCGCATAGGCAACCCCGGCAGTTCGTTTGCCATCGAGATAGCACGCAAGATAGGTCTGCCCGAGGAGGTTATAGCCGAGGCATCCGACATCGTGGGACGCGAATATGTGTCGGCCGACAAGTATCTGCAAGACATCAGCCGCGACAAGCGCTACTGGGAAAACAAACGACAGGAGATACACCAGAAGGAGAAACGGCTGGAGCAGAGCATACAGAGGTATGAGGACGAATTTGACCGCATACATGCGCAGAAACGTGAGATTATCGACCACGCGACATAAAGGAAGCACAGGCCGAGCGCGAACGTACGAAGCAGATTCGTGAAAAACTCGAACGCTATAAGGAAAGTATCGAGGAACCGACGTCGGCCGACAGGCCACAGTCGCTAAGGCATAAACGGCCATCGATTGCCGACAGGGAGAAGAACCAGGCTCTCAGGTCGCACGAACGTGCTGGAGGAACAAACGGCTCAGGGCAGGGGACCGACCATGCTGCACCTGCGGTTGGCACATACGTCACGATACAGGGTCAGAACACTGTGGGACGTATAATGAAGATAAGTGGCAAGGAGGCTCTCGTGGCTTTCGGCTCTGTACAGACTAATGTGAAACTGAACCGCCTGACCCCGGCCAAGGCACCCAAGGCACAGGATCATGCCACGAACATAGTGCTTTCCACTACGTCCGACACCATACGCAACACCACACTCAACTTCCGTCCGGAAATCGACGTGCGTGGTATGCGTGCCGACGAGTGCATGGAGATGATAAGCCGCTTTGTGGATGATGCAGTTGTGACTAGTTCGCACCATCTGCGCATACTCCACGGCACTGGAAACGGCATCCTGCGACAATTGATTCGTCAGTATCTGTCAACTGTGCCCGAGGTAATCAGTTTCCACGACGAACACCCGCAGTTTGGCGGAGCTGGAATCACTGTCGTGGAAATGGGGTAGGAATTAGTTTTTAAGTTTTTAAGTTTTTGATTTTTTGAGTTTTTAAGGTCTCTAAGTTTTTAAGTTTTTAAGTTCTTAAGTTCTTAAGGTCTCTAAGTTTTTAGGGTCTCGCACAAACTTAAAAACTCAAAAACTCAAAAACTCAAAACCTTCATTCTTCTTTTTCTCTGATTTCAACACGTCGGATCTTGCCGCTTATGGTTTTCGGCAGTTCATCTACAAATTCGATGATTCGCGGAGCCTTATACGAGGCAGTCATGCGTTTCACGTGCTCTTTCAGTTCGTGTGCAAACGAGTGTACGTTCTTCTTGTATTCCCATCCCTTGGCCAGCACCACGGTGGCTTTCACCGCTTGTCCGCGTTGTTCGTCGGGCACTGCTGTCACTGCACATTCGAGTACAGCCGGGTGGGTCATCAGTGCGTTTTCCACTTCGAACGGACCGATGCGGTAGCCTGCACTCTTGATCACATCGTCAACACGTCCCACGTAGTAGAAGTAGCCGTCGGAGTCGCGCCGTGCGAGGTCGCCAGTGTGGTAGTATCCGTCGTGCCATACTTCGTTGGTGAGTTCTGGGTTGCGGTAGTATTCGTTGAAGAGGCCCAGCGGAATGCGTTCGGCTGTACGCACCACGATTTCGCCCACCTCGTCGTCCTTGGCTTCGCGACCGTCAACCATGAGGTGTATGTCGTATTGTGGATTTGGCTTGCCCATCGAGCCTGGTTTGGCTTTCATCCATTTGAAGGTGCCCAGCGTGCAGGTGGTCTCTGTCTGTCCGAATCCCTCGTAGATGCGCAGGTGCATGATGTCGTAGAACTTGTCGGACACCGACGGGTTGAGAGCCTCGCCGGCTGTCGTCACATATTTCAGCGACGAGAGGTCGTAGCGCTTGAGGTCTTCGCGAACGAGGTATCGGTATATGGTCGGAGGTGCACAGAACGATGTCACCTTGTATTGCTCCATCTTCTTCAGTATGTCGGCCGGGCGGAATATGTCGTGGTCATATACAAACACGGCTGCTCCCACTATCCATTGGCCGTAGAGTTTGCCCCACACGGCTTTGCCCCATCCGGTGTCGCTCACGGTGAGGTGCAGGCTCTCCGGCGTCACGTTATGCCAGAAGGCTGCAGTGGTGAGGTGTGCCAGTGCGTAGGTGTAGTCGTGTATCACCATCTTCGGCTCGCCGCTCGTACCGCTTGTGAAGTACATGATCATGTGGTCGTGGCCTCCGTAGTGAATCTGCCGCAGCTGGCTCACAGCCGGGTCGGTTGCCCCGTTGCCGTTCTGCACATCGTCTTCGGTCATGGCCAACCATCCCTCAGGCACTTCTGGCCCAATGCTGATACGGTGTTCCACCGATGGGCACGACGGGTATGCCAGGTCGATATGGCGCAGTATGTCTTTGTCGCCGCAGGCTATGATGGTCTTTATGTCGGCCTCGTTGCAGCGATACACGATGTCCTTGTCGGTGAGCAGATAGGTGGCAGGTATCACAACTGCACCAATCTTGTGAAGGGCTATGATGAGGGGCCAGAACTGATAGCGTCGTTTCAGGATACACATCACCATGTCGTCCTTCTTGATGCCCAGGGCCACGAGGTACGACACTATGTTGTCGCTCTGACGCTTTATGTCGGCAAACGTGTAGCGGCGCTCCTCGCCCTTGTCGTTGGTCCACAGCAGTGCCAGCTTTTCGGGCTGCTCGGCTGCCCATCGGTCCATCACATCGTAGGCAAAGTTGAACTTCTCGGGCACCACAAACTCGAAGTGCTGCTCGAAGTCTTCCATGCTGCTAAATTCAGCCTGTTTGAGGAAATGCTCAATCATACAATCTTATGTGTGTTTTATGTGTTGTCTTAATAGTTGCATTGATTCACGCTGCAAAATTACTAATTATTTGTGAAATAAATAAAACCTTTTCTCAATATTTTTTTCAATATTCACAGGCAGGTCGTCGGGTGTGCAATAATTGACTTCTTTTTTTGCACACGCAATTTGTTTGGTGTGAATTTGTGTACAAAACATGGCGACAGACAATGTTATTTGCTTTCTCTCGATATTGCACAATACCTATGTGTGCAATGCAAAAATGCCGGTGCTGGCACTCGTTTTGCGACGTGACTACCAACGCATGAAAAAACGACTGCGCACTCGCGGTGTCGCGAGTGCGCAGTCTCAGCTTTGTGAGTGCGCAGTCTCAGCCTTGCGAGTGCGCAGTCTCGGCCTTGTGAGTGCGCAGTCTCAGCCTTGTGAGTGCGCAGTCTCAGCCTTGTGAGTGCGCAGTCTCAGGGTGTCGTCTATTTTGATACCCTGAGTGTTTCGGCTCCGGTGTGTGCGCTGAATTCAGGCGAATAAGCACACTGCAGGGTTGCAATGTCGGCGAGGTATGTGCCGGTGCGGGTCACATGGAAGTCGATGTCGTAGGTTGTCGTACCTCGTGTGAAGTGGTCGAAGAAGATGTCGATCGACGCATCGTGCATACTCACGTATCCTCCGCGTCCGTTCATCCATCGGTAGCCCGAGAGCTGGCTGACCGGCTCGAGGCAGGCCGGGTGTCCGGTACGTACCTGCAGGAAGTCCATATCGCGGTCGGCACGTATGATGAGTCTCACCGTCACCTTGTCGCCGACCGAGAGGGTGGTGGCCGATGGGTCAAACTCCTTGCCGTCTTTCATGTATTTGCGGCTTATCGACAACTCGCCCGATGTGCCGGATTGCAGGGCCGACAGGTTGTCGAGACACTGGGCATAGACGGCTCCGTAGGCTATATGTGATGCATCGGCTGGCGATGTGGCGGG
>CAMHPM010000035.1 GCA_946187025.1 uncultured Prevotellaceae bacterium | reverse complement strand
TTCGAAGATACCTTCGCCTCCGAGTGCCATCTCTTCGTCCATAGGCAGTGAGCGGAATGTCACGTCGTCGATAACACCGATGGTGAAGTGGTTCTTTGGCTGTGGGAGTTCGAGGTTCTTATATACAGAGAGGATCATGGTCGGAGTCACGTCGGCCGAGCCAAGTCCGTAGCGTCCGCCTACGATGAGCGGTGCGTTTTCTGTTCCGTAGAATGCGTTCTTCACATCGAGGTAGAGTGGTTCGCCTTCAGCTCCTGGTTCTTTTGTGCGGTCGAGCACAGAGATGCGCTTTGTAGTCTTTGGTACAGATTCGAGCAGACGCTCGGTAGAGAATGGACGATAGAGGTGTACGCTCACCATACCATACTTCTTGCCGTTCTTGTTGGCGTAGTCGATTGCCTCGCGTGCAGCTTCGGTTGCCGAGCCCATGAGGATGATGACGTCGGTTGCATCTTCGGCTCCGTAGTATGTGAATGGCTTGTATTCACGACCTGTGATCTTCGAGATGGCGGCCATGTATTCCTCTACGGCTGGCAGCACTTCGTCGTAGTATGGGTTGCATGCCTCGCGGTGTGCGAAGAATGTCTCTGGGTTCTCGGCCATACCCTTTGCCTCTGGATGTTCGGGTGAGAGGCAGCGAGCGCGGAACTCAGCCACTTTATCCATCGGAACGAGCGGACGGATGTCTTCCATGTCCATCTCTTCTATCTTGTGATACTCGTGCGATGTACGGAATCCGTCGAAGAAGTTGATGAACGGTACGCGGGTCTTGAGTGCAGCGAGGTGTGCGACAGCGCTGAGGTCCATCACTTCCTGTACTGAACCTTCGCACAACATAGCGAAACCTGTCTGGCGGCAAGCCATGACGTCGCTGTGGTCGCCGAAGATACAGAGGGCGTGTGTAGCGACTGTACGTGCCGACACGTGGAACACTGACGGCAGCAGCTCACCTGCTATCTTATACATGTTTGGTATCATGAGCAGGAGTCCCTGTGATGCTGTGAATGTGGTTGTGAGTGCTCCTGCCTGGAGTGAACCGTGTACAGCACCGGCAGCACCTGCTTCCGACTGCATTTCCTGAACTAACACTGTGTCGCCGAACAGGTTCTTGCGACCTTGAACTGCCCACTCGTCAACGTGCTCAGCCATTGGCGATGATGGGGTGATGGGGTAGATGGCAGCCACCTCGGAGAACATATACGCGATATGTGCCGCAGCCTGGTTGCCATCACATGTGATAAACTTCTTTGAATTACTCATTTGTATTATACTAACTTTGGATTTTGTTACTTGTTTTCTTTGGTGTTTCTATTTCATGTCGCCCGACCATCCGTGCCCTAAGTCCCAGTGTTCGTCGTAAACGAACTCAAAGTAGGGCAGCGAAAACTCTTGCTCTATCAGTTCCGACAACTCTTCTTGTATAGGTTCAGCCCAATGTCCAACAAGCACAATGAACTTGTCGATGGTCCAAGTCACACGTCCGCGCGGCACCTGAGTGTAGTCGCCTTTGAACTTCGTGTCCTCGTGGGTTGCCTGTGCACGGAAGTATTCTTTAGCCCAAATCTGACGGTGTAGATGCGGATAATTGATGAATGGCACTCCTTTCACAGCTGCATCTTCGGCCATCTTTGGTGTTACTTCCTTTTTCCTTACGCCAAATAGTTGGTTGTCGGAAGGGTCGTACCAAAAGATACCTACACATGGCATTTGTTCGTCGAATGCTTTCATTGCCGCTATCTGAGCCTTGTGGTCGGTTTCTGACAGTTGGGTCATATTCTGTATTGAGGCTTTGCTAATTATTCATTAAATCAATAGAGAAATCCGAACAGCCACAATGGGATTTGGTTGCCTTCGCCTATCTCCATTTGGTTGACGGCGAAGATTACTTTCGACTTGCTTTTGAGTTTGGTGCCGTGCTCGATGACGCGGAACTCCTGCTGGCCATCGACGAGGAAGGAGCAGATGTTGCCGGCTTTGTTCACTTTGTGGTCCTTCCACACGGTGTTGCAGAAGAAGGTTTCGAGCACATCGTGGTCGTCGAACCGCTGTGGATAGAAGCTGTACATGAGGTTGGAGTTGTGGAGCAGCACACGTGCCGGCTTCTTCGGGAACTCGTCGCCCTTGGAGTATATCATGTTTACCAGGCGTGCTTCCATCAGGTACTTGATGTAGTTCATCACGGTGGCGCGGCTCATGCCCAGCTCTTGTGCCAGCTGACTGATGTTTGGCACACTGCTGCCGCTGTTGGTCAGGAGGTAGAACATCTGCTTTATCTTTGGCAGGTATTTCAGTTCTATCTGCTTTATCTGCAGCACATCGACCTCGATCATCATGTTCATGGTCTTGAGCAGGTTCTCCGAGTAGTTGGTCTTTTCGAGGAAGAATGGGTAGAATCCGTGGTGCAGATACTCCTGGAAGTAAGTGCGCGGACTTCCCTTCTCCACGATTTTCTTTGCTATCTCGACGTGGTGTTCGAGTATGTCTTCGAGTTTGTATGCCGGGATATACTGGCCGGTGCGCAGGTTGTAGAACTCTCGGAACGAGAATCCGCGGAGGTTGTAGGAATCAACGATTCCGTTCAGCTCCGGGTTTTCCTCCTTCAGCCTCATCACCGACGAGCCTGTGAATATGATTCTCAGGCCAGGGTAGCGGTCGTAGCACTCGCGCAGCTGGTGGCTCCAATCGGGCTGTTTGAACACCTGGTCGATCAGCAGCACCTTGCCTCCGTTGTGATAGAACTCGCCAGCAAAGGCCGAGATTCCAATGTTCTGGACATAGAAATTATTTGTGTTGATGTACAAACACTGGTGGTCGTCGGGCGAATAGTGTTCCTTTGCATACTGCAACAGGAACGTGGTCTTACCCACACCACGAGCGCCCTTGATACCAATCATGCGACGTTTCCAGTCAATCTCGTCCATGAGGTCACGACGAACGGGAGCATCCAGATGCTCTACCAGGTATTTGTGTGTACGGAAGAAAGACTCCATATTACTCTTTTTTTATGGTTTTATATTCTTGTTAATTCTTCACTCGTGCTTTGTTTTCTTTGTCCCTAACTTCGGCGGCAGGCAATGAGCCACGTGGTTTGGACTGCAAAGTTACGAATAAAAGTTGGATTTGCAAAGTAGAGTTGGCAAAAATTTGCGATTTATTTTATTTTTTTCTGCTTTCGTGCCCACAATAGGAACAAATAGCGCCGTTTTGTGCATATACATTATATATAATGCACGCGCGCGACCTGTTCACACTCCTTAAAGCCGACCGGCATCGCACTTGTCATCGCATCCCACGAACGCACGACGGATGCAACATCAAGACCGCGGACTAATTTAACCATAACTGCGGGGTGATTTTCCCGCGAGTGCGCAGTAATTCTTTAATTTGAACCACAAATTATAAAAATTCTCGTGCAAATTATTTGTTTTCTCGTCAGAAATTATTAAATTTGCACCACGATTTAAAGAATTACTGCGCACTCGCACACAAATCACCCCGCACATGCAGGCAAATCACTGCAGCGTTACACAGATTTATCACACTTCAGCAAATACAAAACAAGAATATTAAAAACTAAAGTACAATGGCAATCAAATTCATCAAGCAAGAAGTGGCCGACCTCCAAGGCGACGGCCAGACAAGAGTTTATTACCGCGCACAAAGCAGGGGCAACGTATCGTGGAACGACCTCGTGCGCCACATCACACGTCACGACAGCGGCCTCGACGAGGGCGACATCGTGAAAGTGATGCAAGCTATAGTGAACTGCACCAGCGAACTGCTGGCCGAAGGCCATTCGGTGAACCTCGACGGGCTGGGACGATTCAAGCTGACAATTGGCCTCACCGAAACCGCAGCAAAGGCCACGGCCGAAAACCCTGCCACACAACACAACGCACAGAGCATCGAAGTGAAAGACATCAACTTCCATGCCGAGCCACGGTTCATAGAGCGTGTGAACAGGAAGTGCCGTTTCGAGCGTGGAGGCGAATCGCTGATACGCAAGTCGGAGTACACTCTCGACGAGCGTCGCCAGCTCGCACTGCAGTTCCTCGACACACATCCGTTCATGCGTGTATCCGACTATGCAGCAATGACCGGCCTCTCCAAATCCACTGCATCCATCGAGCTCAAGGCCTTCCGCCAAGATCCCGACAGCGGTATCACATCGACCGGACGACGCGCATCGCTTCTCTACGTCAAGGCATAAGCCAGTCGTAATCATATCAAAACATACAACCATGAAAGTAAAAGTTATCATTTCGACGATGCTGCTCGCTGCGCTCATGGCGGGTAGCGACCTCTGTGCCCAACCGGGTGGGGGCCGACAGCCGGGCGCAGGAGGCGGCGGAATGCGCGGCGCAGGCGGAATGCGCGGCGGAATGGGTGGCAGCTCAGCAGGCGCCGAAGTGACCTACACGGCAGGCACACCCATCAACAACCTCTGGAAGCTCAGCTCCGACGGTAAGTACTACTACATCGTAGGCCTCCACTACTGCACCAATCCCGTGGAAAAGAACTACGAGCAAATGGGCATCTACGTGCCAGCAACCTATCTCAAGGCAAACGCCGACGGGACATTCAGCATCAACACCCAGGGGCGTGCAGGCGACTATACGGCCGCCACGGCTCCCATCGTCATGCCTGTCAACACACACGGATATTCGGCTCAAGGCGCACCGACGGGCGAAGCGCGCAACGTGCAAAGCTATATCGATGCCGGATTCATATATCTTTGGGCAGGATGCCGCGGTCGCGACCACGGTGCGCCCACAGGTGTGACCGACCTCAAAGCGGCACTCCGCTACTTCCGCTACCTTGCAGCCACTCAGAAGGCCGTTCCCGGCGACACGCGGCGCGTCTTCTCGTTCGGCATGAGTGGGGGCGGAGCACAAAGTGCCATCTTCGGTGCATCGGGCAACAGCACGCTCTTCGACCCCTATCTGAAGCAGATAGGCGCGCGCACCGACCAAACCGACCAGCTCATGGGCTCTATGTGTTGGTGTCCAATCACCAACCTCGACCTCGCCGATGAGGCTTACGAGTGGAATATGGGCCTCACCCGCAGCGGTCTTTCCGACACCGAAAGCGCTATGAGCAAGGCACTTGCCAAGGCTTTTGCCGATTATATCAACGCCATCAAGCTGAAGCATCCACAGTCGGGAAAGGTGCTCACGCTCACTGCAACCCCCGACGGATACTATCAAGGCGGTTCATACTATGAATACACGATGGAAGTGGTGAACGATGCCGCAGCTCGTTACAACAAATTCTCCACACAACCCACACCCCTCACACCATATTTCATCACCACCGACCCCAAGGCTCTCAGCACATTTGCCTCGCAGGAAAAACGTGCATCGAAAACCATCGGAGCCTTCGACAACTACCAGTCGATGCGTTCGCCCGAAAACATGCTCATGGGCATCAATGGCACGGCAGGTCACTTCGACAGCCGTCTGGCCGATGTTGTCCGCCAGTATTCGCCCGACAACTATGCGGCCTTTACCGCCTCGCTCGCAGCCGACAACCGCGACTCTGCAGGCAACAACGTGACCCACCGACTCATGATGTATACCCCCATGTTCTACCTTGTCGATAATGCCACCTACTACCCAGGTGGTGGCACAAAAGCCTCGACCGTGGCTCCATACTGGCGCATCCGCACCGGCATCAAGCAAGGCGACACGGCACTATCGACCGAGATGAACCTCGCCATTGCACTCAAGGCACACAGCGACGTGAAAGCAGTCGATTTCGAAACGATATGGGGCAAGGGACACACCGAGGCTGAAGATACCGGCACCTCGGCGGCCAACTTCATAGAGTGGGTGAAAGAATGTACCAGATAACAAAAAAAGGCAGGGCACCATATACGATGTCTTGCCTTTTTGCTTAAATCCTATTTATGTTAAAGTTCGTTGTCGCTTCGGCTGAACGTGTCGCCACGGCTCATGTCGCCCGTCTGCAGACCCAGCTTAAACCACTTCATGCGCTGAGCCGAGGTGCCGTGAGTGAACGACTCGGTGACCACATATCCGCGTGCCTTCTTCTGAAGGTAGTCGTCGCCAATCACCTGTGCACACTTGATGGCCTTCTCTATGTCGCCATCCTCGAGCGAGCCGAACATCTTGTTGTCGTAGTGAGCCCACACGCCGGCATAGAAGTCGGCCAGCAGCTCCAGACGCACACTCACCTTGTTAGCCTCGGCCTCGCTCAGACGGGCCATCTGTTGGTGGGCACGTCCCAGCTGTCCGGTGAGGAACTCCACGTGGTGTCCAACCTCGTGAGCAATCACATAAGCGTATGCGAAATCGCCGTCAGCCCCGAGGCTCTGCTTCATTGTCGAGAAGAACGAGAGGTCGATATACAAGGCTTGGTCGCCCGAGCAATAGAACGGTCCCATCTGTGCCGACCCGTTGCCGCAAGCCGTCTGCACGGCATCGGTGTAGAGCACCATGCGCGGATATTCATACTCGCCCAGCCCCTGGTCGCGGAAAATCTGAGTCCACACATCCTCCGTACCAGCCAGAATCTGCTTCGAGAAGTGAGCCAGCTGCTGTTCCTCCTCGGTAAACTCGCGCTGCTGGTCCTGTGCCACTTCGGTCTGTCCGCCGATCACAGAACCAAGACCTCCGTTCTGCTCCACCGTCTGCATCACTGCCGAGAACGGGTCGCCGCCACTTATCCAGGCAATCAACGCAGCTAAAATAACACCACCGATACCAATACCGGCCTTCGTGCCACCGCTCATACGTCGGCGGTCGTCAACATTCGTACTTTCACGTCTTCCGTTTAGTTTCATTTCTCTGTCTTATTTTTTAGGTTTATTATACAGTCAATGCCAGTTTTCACACGCAAATTTACGCAAAAACATCCATTCATCACACTTGCAAGTCATAAAAAATGGTTTTTTGCTTGGTATGTTCAGAAAAAAAGCATAACTTTGCACCGCTATTCAGCTGAAAGCCGTCGTGGCAACAGCAATATTACCAACCATAGAACAGGAGCGTAGCTCAGCTGGTTCAGAGCGCTTCAGTCACATTGAAGAGGTCATCGGTTCGAACCCGATCGTTCCTACTGCACGAATCCATTTTGCCGCAAGCACAGTCAGTGCCAGCGGCATTTTTTGTTTGCATAAACCACAACCCACAATTCACAACCGGCCCTCCGCAACATTTTTTTCACCTTTAAGCCAATATTATAAGGTGAGAACCATCGATAATGAATTATTTTTTCGTAACTTTGCAAGGTAAATCAAACATCATTATGGCAGAAACCAATATACTCGACAAGCTCGAAGGACTCGTAAGCCGCTTCGAGGAAATATCAACCCTCATTACCGACCCCAACGTCATATCCGACCAGAAACGCTACGTAAAGCTGACCAAAGAATACAAAGACCTCTCCGAGCTGATGAAAGCACGCAAGGAATACATGCAATGCCTGCAAAATGCCGACGAGGCCCGGCAGCTGCTGACATCGGAAGACGACCCCGAAATGCGCGACATGGCGCGCGAGGAACTACAGGCATCCGAGACACGGCTGCCCGAACTCGAGGAAGAAATCAAGCTGCTGCTCGTACCAGCCGACCCCGAAGACGGAAAGAACGTGGTGATGGAAATACGCGGAGGAACCGGTGGCGACGAAGCAGCCCTGTTTGCAGGCGACCTCTTCCGCATGTACTCCAAGTATTGTGAGATGAAAGGATGGAAAGTCACCGTGTCGAGCTTCTCTGAAGGAGCATCGGGCGGATACAAGGAAATCATCTTTAACGTAACGGGCGAAGGAGTATATGGCATACTGAAATACGAATCAGGAGTGCACCGTGTGCAACGAGTGCCAGCCACCGAAACCCAAGGACGCGTACACACCAGTGCAGCCACCGTGGCCGTACTGCCCGAAGCCGAGCCGTTCGACGTCGAGATAAACGAAGGAGCCGTAAAGTGGGACACCTTCCGCAGTCAGGGAGCCGGCGGACAGAACGTCAACAAGGTGGAATCGGGCGTCCGCGCACGCTACATGTGGCGCAACCCCAACACCGGCATCGAAGAGGAAATACTCGTGGAATGTACCGAGACACGCGACCAACCCAAGAACAAGGAACGAGCCCTGGCACGTCTGCGCACATTCATCTACGACCGCGAACACCAAAAATACATCGACGACATAGCATCCAGGCGCAAGACGATGGTCAGCACAGGCGACCGCTCGGCCAAGATACGTACCTACAACTATCCGCAAGGCCGCATCACCGACCACCGCATCAACTACACAATCTACAACCTCGCTGCATTCATGGATGGCGACATCCAAGACTGCATCGACCACCTCATCGTGGCCGAAAACGCCGAGCGGCTCAAAGATGCCGAGCTTTAACGCCACCATCAACACACAACTCACATGGACACGATTTCCAACATCATCACTACCCTCAACAACTTCATGTGGGGCTGGCCAATGATAATACTGCTGCTTGGCACCCACATATATCTCACATTCCGGCTGAAATGCCCACAGCGCAAACTCCTTAAAGCCATTCGCCTTTCCGTCCAGAAAGATCCCGATTCGAGCGGCGACGTGAGCCAGTTTGGTGCGCTCGCCACATCGCTTGCAGCCACCATCGGTACCGGCAACATCATCGGAGTGGCAACAGCAATATCGCTCGGAGGCCCGGGAGCTGTGCTTTGGTGCTGGCTCACCGGTGTATTCGGCATCGCAACAAAGTATGGAGAGGGACTGCTTGCAATCAAGTACAGAGTAAAAAACGCTCGGCGGACCGATGTATGCACTCGAGCGCGGACTCGGAATGAAATGGCTGGCCGTCATCTTCTGCATATTCACGGCAGTCGCAGCCTTCGGAATCGGCAACACGGTGCAAGCCAACGCAATATCCGAGAATCTCAGCCTGGTATGCTCCGACCTCTGCGACCCACTGATTACCAAACTTGCCACCGGACTCATCATTGCAGCCATCGTGGGATTCGTAATCATCGGCGGAGTGAAGAGCATCGCAACATGGTGTATGCGCCTCGTACCATTCATGGCAATACTCTACGTCATGGGATGTATCTACATACTCTGCGTCAACGGCCAGTACATCGGACAAGCCATAAGCCTTATCTGCACCGAAGCCTTCTCGGCACGTGCCATAGGAGGCGGTACGGCCGGCACCGTGATTATGATGGCAGCACGCTATGGAATAGCACGCGGACTCTTCTCCAACGAGTCGGGAATGGGGTCGGCACCGATAGTGGCCGCTGCTGCGCAAACGAAAAACCCCGTCCGACAAGCACTTGTATCATCGACCGGCACATTCTGGGACACGGTCATCATCTGTGCCATAACCGGTCTCGTGGTCGTGACCAGCATCATTGCATATCCACAAATCAGTCAGGACGATGGCGGTATGCTCACCAAGAAAGCATTCGGCATGATTCCTTATGTAGGTACACCCATACTCACCTTCGGCATCATCACCTTCTCTTTCTCCACCATCCTGGGATGGAGCTACTATGCCGAGCGTGCCATCGAATACCTTGGCGGCCGGCGCGCCATATTCTGCTACCGTGTGGTCTGGATTCTGCTCATCGTGGCCGGGTCGGTGCTGAGCCTCGACCTCGTGTGGAATATTGCCGACCTCATGAACGCATTCATGGCCATACCAAACCTCATTTCGCTCATCTGCCTCTCGGGAGTCATTGCGAAAGAGACTCAATACTACCTGTGGGATAATCACCTTGACGAAGAATAGAACCATGATTCAGGATCTTTGCGTAATAATGCTCACTGCAGGCATCACGAGCCTGCTCTTCAAACTGTTTAAGCAACCAGTTGTGTTGGGA